>JBECLA010000035.1:0-2586 GCA_040235565.1 Thiohalomonadales bacterium
CCGCCCGCCGCCGTGCTGCGTTGGATTCGACTTGGCTGGAATGATCTGTGCCGCACTGGCTGGCCCAGCCTGCTGCACGGGCTTATTCTCACTATTGCGAGTCTCGTGATTGTCGAGATCACCGTGCTGTTCTGGCCCCTCCTGCCCGGCGCGGTGTCGGGCTTTTTGTTTGTCGGGCCAATGCTCTCCACCGGCCTCTTTGCCCTCAGCAAGCAGTTGGAGTCGGGCAAACGTCCGCGGACACAAGATGCCATTGACGCCTGGCGGTGCGGTGGCCGTTACCTGTTATATCTGGGACTCCTACTGGTGCTTGCCGCCACCCTGTGGGTCGGCGTAACGAAACTGATCTTCTATTTCTTCGTCGAGGCCGAGATCGAACGTCCGCTGGATTTCCTGCGCTACGTCATCCTGCAGGGCGACGATACCTTTATGGAATGGACGATACTGGCCGGCTTGGTGATTGCGCTGGTGTTTTCCCTGACGGTCGTATCGGTCCAGCTGCTGGTCGACCGCGACGTCACCACCAAACAGGCGCTGGTGACCAGCCTCCGCACCGTAAGCGAGAACCCGCTCACCATGTTCGCCTGGGCGTTGTTCCTGCTGCTCGCCACTACCCTGTCCATCGCGACATTGATGCTGGGCTTCCTGCTCCTCTATCCCCTGATGGGCCACGCGTCATGGCACGTCTACCGCGAGCTGGTAGACGCGAGCGATTTACCAAAGCGCTCAGGCCATGAATGAAACCATGTTCGAAATAACTGAAGAACAGATCGCCCAACTCGGATTAACCGGCGGCATCGCGGTGCTGATCGGCTTTATGCTGTTCATCATCTGGGATCTGGCGAGAAAGAGTGGCGCCGGACGGCTCGGCACCTTTGTACTGTTCTTTGTGCTGGCGTTCGGGATGCTGGGTTTTATCGCCAAGCATATAATAAAGTGGATGATGGGCCTGTGAACTGCCAAACCCTGATGGTTGTGATGAAGCTACTGTCACGCAATGCAGATGAAAAATTAAACCGTGGTTTGTCCCTTAAGTACTTCTCTTATCAATTTATATTAGCGCCATCCCTTTCAATAAAACCATTATAATCAATACAAATACAACAAACACGACTAAAAGAGATACAATTGTCGCCTTCTTCTGATTCTCGCTCGAAAATTTTCTTTCTGTAATAACATCCTGCTGTATATTATTTTCCTGACTCATTTTCTCTTTAAAAAATATTAGAATCAATTTTCTGAAAACTGCATATGTAATCAAAGGCAAAAAGGCCAAGAGCGCGAGCACCCCTGCCATGGTTTCCCACATTTGGAATTTCATATCCAAATGCATAAATATGCCAACAGCAATAATTGGAATAAAGATCACCGCCGCTATTAAAATAAATCTTTTGTCACCCAGGCTGCGAGTCAAGATAGATAAACTAATAGCAATGAACATAATTATGACAAATAATAGAATTGCCGGGACAAATATAACGGCATCAATGCCGGCCGCATACGCAGTTGCTGGACTAAATGCAAATATCAAAGAAATCAAATGTCGCATATAGCTAGACACATCCACTTTGTTATAATAAAAGTGCTCGGGATTATTACCACGTTGAATTACGTGTTGAGGAATAGCAATCAGGTTAAATCTGGGCTTGTGTGGCATGGTTCACCTCCTTGTGAATTACTTTTATTTGGGCTTAATTTTTTCAAGTCAGCTTTCTCATATTACCCCCGGTGAATATTAGAAACAATGTGACCAGAACAAATAACGCGCGCTGACCAGAGCTTGCGGAGCAAGATCAGGGAATCCCTGATGATTACAGGAAAAGGGGATCGGTGTGATTTAAATTTAATCACTCCGACCCCTTTAATGAAGTTTATTCTGAGCCGGTAATTACTGACTTCTTCTCCTCGTACTCCTGCTTATCGATTTCTCCCTTCGCGTAGCGTTTATTCAGTATGTCAAGGGCAGATTCAGATTGCTCGCCCGAAGATCGTTTCATAGTGTCACGAAATTCTGGTCTATCCATCCAACGATTACACCACATACAACCCATGCCACCCCTTCTCATCATGAAAATAACCATAAATATCATAAAGACGAAAAACAAAAGCGGAAAAATCCACCAGAGAGAATGCGTATGCGTTGCATGCCACCACGGCCATGGATAGGGTTGTGTTGGCGCCTGTTCTGCTGCAAGTACATATGCAGTACTGGCAAAACCAAGTAACACAGAAAGGAAACGCGTCAAAAAGAGTCGCTTACAAGACATTGATACCTCCTTCAAACACCAAAACCAACCCGGGGTTTTTAAGATAGTATTGAATAATAGACACTTACGCAGAGTAGCTCCCCAGATGACATGTAATAAATGGGGTAGGAATGCGTAAAAAAATAGTTCATTTTCCCACCAGTTTCCACCGCATTTTCTCTTCCATCACTCCTCTGAAAATGACTCATGCAAATTTTAACGCTTTATGCCATACAGAGTATTGCCGGTTAATTTAGACACTTTCCAGAGATTCCGATTGTTATAACAATTAATGCAATGATCTAACTCATGATAAATTTTCTACATATATATTATTCTT
>JBECLA010000133.1:0-47573 GCA_040235565.1 Thiohalomonadales bacterium
GGTATCCAGGTCTACTCAACAAATCTCTCTTTAGCGGATATCATGAGTGAAATAGATAGCCCCCTCTCTACTGCGGCGGGTGCAGCAAATGTTTGGTATCTGAATACAGATCCGACACCAACCGACATTTCTGACAAATCCAGTGCTGGCCACAATCCGGAATGGGTGGGTTCTGAACGGCCGTTACTATGGATGGGTCCCTAGAACAGACAGCAGGACTCCTGTCCCGAATAACTACTGCTCACTGAGGTGTAGAAATAACCGGCTACCGCATATTACTGAGAATAGCCGCCTTGACTTGATCCAGCGTCGCTTCGACTGTGGTGACCGGCGCCGTGCTCTGCTTGATCGCGGTATCCGGATCCTTCAGCCCATGACCGGTAAGGGTACACACAATACTACTGCCTGCAGGAATCTTTCCAGCCTGTATGTCTTTCAGGGCCCCGGCCAGTGAGGTGGCGGAGGCCGGTTCACAAAATACGCCCTCCTTCTCGGCCAGCATTTTCTGCGCGGCGAGGATCTCCTCATCGGTGCATTCATCGAACCAGCCACCGGATTCTTCCTTGACCTTCCACGCCATGTCCCAGCTCTGGGGATGACCAATGCGGATCGCGGTGGCCACCGTATCCGGATCGTCCACCATGTGACCCCGCATGAAGGGGGCGGAACCGGACGCCTGGTATCCGACCATCCTGGGGCGGTTACCGACAATGGCCCCGCCGGCATATTTGCAATGGCCTTCACAAAAGGCACAGGCACCGGTGACATGATCACCGGAACCGGATGAATATTCGCAATAACCAATCCAGTGGGCGGTAATGTTACCGGCGTTGCCCACCGGCAAACAGTGATAGTCCGGCGCCCGCCCCAGTTCCTCGACGATTTCAAATGCGGCGGTCTTCTGGCCCTGCAGACGGTAAGGATTGATTGAATTCACAATCGTCACCGGGGCTTCCTTTGCGACATCCTTCACCAGTTGCATCCCGGCATCGAAATTGCCCTTGATCTGAATCACCACCGCCCCGTGCATCATGGCCTGCGCCAGTTTGCCCTGCGCGATCTTGCCGTCGGGAATCAGTACGAAGGCGGTAATGCCGGCGCGGGCCGCGTAGGCGGCGGCAGCCGCCGAGGTATTGCCGGTGGAGGCACAGATGATTGCCTTGCTGCCTTCTTCCACCGCCTTGGTGACCGCCATGGTCATGCCGCGATCCTTGAACGAACCGGTCGGGTTCAGGCCTTCATATTTCACATAGATATCCACGTCCTTGCCGATATCCCGCGGTATATTGTGCAAGCGGATCAACGGGGTATTGCCTTCCCCCAGACTGATAATGCGGGTGTCATCATGGACCGGCAAACGATCCCGGTACTTGTTGATGAGGCCGGTATAACGGTCACGAAACGGCATGCCATCTGCTCCTTAAAACTTATTCGATGATGAAAACCATGCTCCCTTGTCCCTGGAGAACAGGTTTTCAAATAGTTTGATTAACTCTGTTGTAAACCCTTACTGCGCGTTCAGGGTTTCCATACGAATGCGGGTCACCGTACCGGCAATCGCCTCCAGGGCTTCGATATCGGTAATCGCCTGGTTCATGTTCTTTTCCAGCACCTTGTGGGTCAGCATGATGATCGTGGCCTTATCGGAACCGGCCCGGGGTTCCTTCTGAATGATGGCTTCGATACTGATGCTGCGGTCCCCCAGGATGCGGGTGACTTCGGCCATCACCCCCGGACGATCTTCCGCCTGCATGCGCAGGTAATACGCCGTTTCCACCTCGGCCATATCCAGCACCGGCACATTCGACAGGCTTTGCGGCTGGAAAGCCAGATGTGGCACCCGGTTTTCCGGATCGCTGGTCAGGACCCGCGCCACATCGACAATGTCCGCCACCACCGCCGAGGCAGTGGGTTCGGCCCCCGCTCCCGCGCCGTAGTATAACGTCGGACCGACGGCATCTCCCATGACCAGTACCGCGTTCATGACCCCGTCCACATTCGCAATCAGGCGCCGTTCCGGAATCAGGGTCGGATGCACCCGCAGTTCCACACCCTTGTCGCTTTGCCGGGCAAGCCCCAGATGCTTGATGCGATAGCCCAGTTCTTCGGCATAGGCCACATCTTCCCGGGTAATGTTGCTGATCCCTTCGGTATAGGTCGCTTCAAACTGCAAGGGAATCCCGAAGGCAATCGAGGCCAGAATGGTCAGCTTGTGAGCCGCATCGATGCCTTCCACATCAAAAGTGGGATCGGCCTCGGCATAACCCAGTTGCTGGGCTTCTTTCAGTACATCATCAAAATCCCGGCCCTTGTCACGCATTTCGGTCAGAATGAAGTTACCGGTACCGTTGATAATGCCCGCCAGCCACTGGATCTGGTTCCCCGCCAGACCTTCGCGAATGGCCTTGATGATCGGAATGCCTCCGGCCACCGCCGCCTCAAACGCCACCATCACGCCCTTGTCCTGGGCAGCGGCAAAAATCTCATTGCCGTACTTGGCGATCAACGCCTTGTTGGCCGTGACCACGTGTTTACCATTGGCGATAGCCTTCTTCACCATGTCACAGGCCAGGGTATCCCCGCCAATCAGTTCCACCACGATCTGCACATCCGGATCGTCCACCACCTCATTGGGATCGGTGGTCAGTTTGATGCCGGTAGTATCACAGTTACGGGGTTTGTTGAGATCCCGCGCCGCAGCGTGCGTGACCTGGATGCCGCGCCCGGCGCGCCGGGTAATTTCCTCGGCATTGCGTTTCAACACTGTAACGGCACCACCGCCGACGGTACCCAGGCCCAGCAAACCCACTTTTACCGCATCCACTTCACTCATCCCCTTGCTCAAGCTTTCCGAAACATATCCCGGATACCACGAATGGCCTGCCGGGTACGGTGTTCATTTTCAATCAGGCCAAAGCGCACATGGTCGTCGCCGTATTCGCCAAAACCAATACCCGGTGAGACCGCCACCCTGGCTTCTTTCAGTAACAGCTTGGAAAATTCCAGCGAGCCCAGTTCACGATAAGCTTCCGGAATGGGTGCCCAGACAAACATGGTGCCTTTCGGTTTTTCCAGTTCCCAACCGACGGAGTTCAGACCATCGCACAGGGTGTCGCGGCGGGAACGATAGCGCTCCGCAATTTCTTTCACACAGTCTTGCGGGCCCTCCAGAGCGGTGATCGCCGCCACCTGAATCGGTGTGAACATGCCGTAATCCAGATAGGATTTCATCCGCGCCAGGGCCGCCACCAGGGTGGCGTTGCCGCTCATAAAACCAACGCGCCAACCGGGCATATTGTAACTCTTGGAGAGCGAATAGAATTCGACCGCAATGTCCTTGGCCCCGGGCACCTGCAGAATGGAAGGCGCCTGGTAACCGTCAAAGACAATGTCGGCATAGGCCAGATCATGGATCACCCAGATTTTGTGCTCGCGGGCAATGTCCACGACCCTCTCGAAAAATTCCAGTTCGACACACTGGGTGGTCGGGTTGCCCGGGAAATTCAGCACCAGCATTTTGGGACGCGGCCAGGAGTCCTTGATCGCCTTTTCCAGCTCCTCAAAAAAATCGATTTCCGGCACCAGAGGCACATGGCGAATATCGGCCCCTGCAATGATGAAACCGTAGGGATGAATCGGATAGGCCGGGTTCGGCACCAGAACGGCATCTCCGGGCCCCACAGTGGCCAGCGCCAGATGCGCCAGTCCTTCCTTGGAACCGATGGTCACGATGGCCTCGGACTCAGGATCCAGATCCACGTCATAGCGGTTCTTGTACCAGTTACAGATGGCCCGGCGCAGACGCGGGATCCCCTTGGAAAGTGAATAACGATGGGTATCGGGTCGCTGCGAGGCCTCAATCAGCTTATCGACGATATGCTGGGGTGTTGGTTGATCGGGATTTCCCATGCCGAAATCGATGATGTCCTCACCCCGGGCCCGGGCCGCCGATTTCAACTCATTGACGATGTTAAAGACATACGGTGGCAGACGTTTGATTCTGGGGAAGTCTTCGTTCAAGGGAAAATCCAGTTTGAAATCAGTTTGTTATCCAGCTTATCGCAGCGATGGCCAGCGGCCCCCGAAAGCGCTGCAAAGCTGCTAACATTAACGGCTCGACCGATGTACTGTCAATGATGCCACATACTTAAGCGCATGAAACCAAACAGGAAATGCGAGTGTGAAATTCGAACTGGAAAAACCCACGGACCTGCGCATTCACGCCTATGACACGGGTGCGATCACCCTCGCTGTGCCGACTGATCTGCGAGCGGAACTGAGCGTCGATCCGGAAACCGGACTGTGTCAGATAAATGAAAGCCTGATCCTCACCGGGCGCCAGGTGATTACCGATTGGGAGCCAAACCAGTTATCCGAATTGACCGCTCCCCATATGGAAATAGTGTTAAATCTGGATCCCGAACTCGTGTTGTTGGGTACCGGAGCGAGACAACAATTTCCGACAATGGAGATATTATCCCAACTACATCGGGCCCAGATTGGTGTGGAAATCATGGATACACCCGCTGCCTGCCGTACCTTTAATATACTGGTTGCTGAAGGCCGACATGTAGCGGCCGCCTTGCTGATGATCGATTAATTGGAAACTTATCCTGAGAATCAAAAAAGCCAAATCAATTCGATTTGGCTTTATTATCTTTAATAACCGGCTATCTTTTTCAGATTATTTGAATAAGGCATCAACCGAGAAGCCTTCTTTTTCCAGAATATCACGCAACTTCTTCAACGCTTCGAGTTGGATCTGTCGTACCCGCTCACGGGTCACACCGATGGTGTTGCCCACCTCTTCCAGCGTGGAAACGTCATAGCCATGCAGACCGAAACGACGTTCCACTACTTCGCGCTGTTTGTCACTGAGTTGCTCCAGCCAGTTATCCAGATTGGCCCGGACATCATCATCCTGCAACAGCGTGACCGGATCGGAATTGTTTTCATCCGGAATGGCATCCAGTAAAGAATTGTCCGCATCGCGTCCCATAGGTGTATCCACCGAGGCAATGCGTTCATTCAATCCCAGCATGCGTTTGACTTCACCGATGGGTTTGTCCAGCATATCGGCGATTTCTTCCGTGCTGGGCTCATGATCCAGGGTCTGGGACAGGTGTCGCGCGGCTCGCAGGTAAATGTTGATTTCCTTGACCACATGAATCGGTAACCGAATCGTCCGGGTCTGGTTCATGATCGCCCGTTCGATGGTCTGGCGAATCCACCAGGTCGCGTAGGTTGAAAAGCGAAAGCCCCGTTCCGGATCAAATTTTTCCACCGCGCGGATCAGTCCCAGATTGCCTTCCTCGATCAGGTCCAGTAGCGCCAGGCCACGATTGAGATAGCGACGGGCGATCTTCACTACCAGGCGCAGATTACATTCGATCATTTTCTTGCGCGCGGCATCATCACCCTTCAATGCCAGACGGGAATAGTGTTTTTCCTCATCCGCGGTGAGCAGTGGGGAAAAGCCGATTTCGCTCAGATACAGGCGGGTGGCATCAAGCTGGCCGTCAGGAATCGTACCCGGCTCATAACGAACCTCTTCTTCGTCATCGGCAGAATCATCAATGGAATCATCTTCTTCCAGCAGGATTTCATCTTCGTCATCCTTATCGGGCATGACCTCCATCTCTACAGATTCTTCTACAGATTCCATCAAGCTCTCATTTTTATCATCCGGTTCACGTTGATCCATACTCATCAACTATCCTCATGACCCCTTTTTTGGCAGATATTGTAATGGGTTTGACGGTCTGCCATTACGTCGTATCTCGAAGTGGAGCATTACCCGGTCCGTGCCGCTGTTTCCCATATCGGCAATACGCTGGCCGGACTTTACCCTCTCATTTTCTTTTACCAGCACCTTCTGGTTATGCGCATACGCACTGAAGTAGGTCTCATTGTGCTGAATGATCACTAGGTTACCGTAACCTCGCAGTCCATTGCCACTATAAACCACCCTGCCTCCGGCTGCGGCGATAATCGGCTGGCCGCGCTTGCCGCTGATATCGATTCCCTGGCGGGTGGGATCGCCCGCCTTGAAATGGCTGATCACCGTGCCCCGCGTCGGCCAGCGCCATTGGGGGGCACCCGAGGCCGTCATGGTGCTGCGTGTCTTTGCCGGGCGGCGCGCGGGTTTGGTGGAAGTGGATTTGGAAGCCGATGTTGAGGGGGCTGTCCCGTCAGGGGGACGAACCCGCAGTTTTTGCCCGGGATATATGGTGTAAGACCGTGGCAGATCATTCCAACGGGCAACCGTCCGGTAATCGTGCCCGTATTGCCAGGCGATGGAGTACAGGGTTTCGCCCTTTTGCACGGTGTGGTAGGTAACGGAGTTATTTTTCGGGGGACGCGGCTCGCTGTAGGCTTGGTGCTTCGAATAGCCTTCGCCGTAATCCACAAACCGGGCGCAACCCGCTGTTCCTGTCAACAGGATGGTCAGTCCGAAAATGACGACTATCCTGTTATCCCGCATTAATCCCCCAGCAGAAAATATCCCAGCACCACCACAATCACCAGCAGCCAGCCGATACGATCAATGTATTGTCTCAGAATACGCTCCATTTTCGGCCCCCCCAGCCGCATCAGCCAGGCAACCAGAAAAAACCGTGCGCCCCGTCCGACAAAAGAGGCCAGGACGAACGGCAGGAAGACCATACCGACGACACCCGCAGTGATGGTGAATATCTTATAAGGAATGGGCGAAAAGCCGGCGAGAAACACCACCCAGACCCCCCACACGGCAAACCACTCCCGCGTGGCCAGATAACGATCCCAGTAGCCGGCGCTGTGGAGAAGGGGTTCAACCAGTTCAAACGCGAACATACCAATGAGATAACCGGCGATGCCGCCGACGACCGAGGCCAGGGTGGTCACCAGGGCAAATTGCCAGGCCCGTTCCGGCTTCGCCAGCGTCATCGGTGCCAGCATCACGTCCGGTGGAATGGGGAAAAAGGAGGATTCCGCGAAACTCAGGCCCGCCAGGTAATAGGAGGCATGGCGGTGCTCCGCCCAACCCATGACCATGTTCAACAGCCCCGAAAAAAGACGCATCAAATCTCTCCCGTTAATAACGGCACGAAACTGACCGTCTCGAGAATCGTTTCCTTCAGGCTGCTTCCCTCCCGGGTATACACCCGCAATTGCTGCTGACCATTCGGACCGCTGGGAATGACCATCCGCCCGCCTTCGGCCAGTTGCTGGCACAGTTCCAGGGGCACGGTTTCCGGCGCGGCGGTGACCAGGATACCGTCATAGGGCGCATGGTGTTTCCAGCCCCAACTGCCGTCGCTGTGCTTGTAACGCACATTGCCCAGTTTGAGCTGGCGACTCAGACGCTGGCGGGCCTGCTCCAGCAAGGCGGCGACACGTTCCACCGTGTAAACTTCCGCAACCAGCCGCGCCAGGATGGCCGTCTGATAACCCGAGCCTGTCCCGATTTCCAGGACCTTGTACAGGGGACCGGTCTTCACCAGTTCTTCTGTCATGCGTGCCACGATATAGGGCTGGGAAATCGTCTGGCCATGCCCGATGGGCAGCGAACTGTCCTCGTAGGCGCGACTCGCCAATGCTTCATCCACAAAGATATGCCGTGGTATCTCGCGCATCACTGACAGGACCTGTTGGTTCTGAATGCCTCGATCTCGCAGACGCTGAATCAGGCGATCGCGGGTACGCTGCGAGGTCATGCCGATACCTTGCAATCCCGGTGTCATGCCATCCCCTCCAGCCAGCTACTCAGATGATTGACCGAATCATGGCGGGTCAGATCCACTTGCAAGGGGGTAACCGACACATAGCCATTGCGCACCGCATGAAAGTCTGTCCCGGGTCCGGCGTCCTGTTCCGCCCCGGCCGGACCGACCCAGTAAATATCCCGCCCACGCGGGTCCTGGGTACAAATCACCGGTTCCGCCTTGTGGCGGTGCCCCAGGCGGGTGGACCGGATCCCGGCAATCTGTTGCATTGGTAAATCGGGGACATTGATGTTGAGAATGGTGTCTTGCGGCAAGGGATGGCGTTGCAGATGTTTGATCAGTCGCAGCACCACGTCCACCGCGCTGAGGTAATGCTCACATTCCTGTCCGGCGAGAGAAACCGCAATCGCCGGCAGACCCAGAAAACGACCTTCCATGGCGGCGGCAACCGTCCCGGAATACAGCACATCATCCCCCATATTGGCCCCGGAGTTGATACCCGAGATCACCATATCGGGTTCATCGGCCAGCAACCCGGTAATCGCCAGGTGAACACAATCGGTGGGGGTACCGTCCACGCGAATCACGCCGTCGTCAAGATACCTGGCCCGGATAGGCGAATCGAGGGTCAGGGAATTACTCGCCCCGCTGCGGTCGCGATCCGGCGCCACGATATTGATGTCCGCCAGGGGTTGCAAGGCGTCGGCCAGGGCCCGAATACCGGGCGCCTCATAGCCATCGTCGTTACTGAGAAGAATCCGCATACTGTTTTACAAACTCACATCAGCCGGGTACTTGGCTGATTCGAGCCTTACTATACTCGAATTGCTACCCCCCTCATACTACTGAATCTGAAGTAATTTCCTTTACTCGGCACAGAAAAATACTGCACCATGGGGTGTGTTCAATGGCCGCAAGATGGAACGCATGGCGAGCAAAAAACTGACTGACGAAGAACGCGCCCTGTTTCGTGAGGCCGTTGCCGGGACCCGCCGTCTGGTACCGGAGAACCGTGTCAAACCCCACAAGAAGCGCCTCCCACCTCGTCCCCTGCAACGTGAACAGGACGAACAACAGGTGCTGGTGGACATGTTATCCGAACCGCTGGATATGACCGAACTGGAAACCGGGGAAGAACTGCTGTTTACCCGTCTGGGTTTGCAACACAAGACCCTGCGCAAACTGCGGCGCGGCGAGTTCAGCCTGGAAGCGGAACTGGATTTACACGGCCAGACCAAGATCGAGGCACGCCAGACGCTGGTGCAGTTTCTCCATCGTTGTCGGGATCGCGGCTTGCGGTGTGTGCGCATTATTCATGGCAAGGGGCACGGCTCGCACCAGAAGCGTCCGGTGCTGAAACAATACGTCAATCATTGGTTGCGCCAGCGCGATGAGGTGCTGGCCTTCTGCTCGGCCCAGCCGGTGGATGGCGGGACTGGCGCGGTCTACGTGTTACTCAAACGTCACTGAGTGAGTGGCCCCGAAGTCATTCGTCGGTTTGCACCAGTTCCCGTAACACGGTCGTGGCATAGGCCCCTGGCGGCAAAAAGAAACTCAGTTCAAGGATGCTCGCCGTAGCCTCCAAATCCCAGTGCAACTCCGCCACCGGCAGCCGCAAGGCCCGCCGTTCCTGTTTCAGACCGGCATGCTCCAGGCCACGACACAACAGTGGATGAGCTTCGGCCAGCTGCCGTTCCAGTTCTGCCGCCACGCCCCGGGACGGGGCTTCACCTTTCCCCCATAAACAGCCACTGGGATGGATATCAAACTCAGCCAGGCGTTGCGGGATGGCCTCATCGTTCGCATCCGGAACAAAATAACTGTTGGATCCGGCCAGTACCATCACCTCTCCTGCAACCACCTGGTTCCAGTCACCCCGCGCGACCCGTTGCGATAACAACTCATTGAACAGAAAAGAACGGGCGGCCGAGAGGTAGAGGCTGCGTTTGTGGCGATCCCTGATTCGTTTGCCCTGGAACATCGCCTCGGCCTGTTGCAGATTGGCGCCCGCATGTCCGAAACGTTGTGCGCCGAAATAATTGGGCACGCCCTGCTGGGCAACTTGCTGCAAACGTGTTTCCAGCGCAGCCGGATCGCCGTGTAAATCACGAATCACCAGCTTGAACCGATTGCCTTGCAAGGTCCCGCGCCGTAGCTTACGGCGATGCCGCGCATGTTGCAGCACGTGTAGGTTCTCGCTATTCAGTTTGTCCCAGTCCGGTTCATCCGCGCCGGCCATGCCCAGACTGAACCACTGGCGTGTCACGGCATTGCGGTCTTTCAGGCCGGCATAGCTCACATTGCGCCTGGGGATAGCGGCGAAGCGGGCCAGTTGATCCGCCAGCCACTGGGTGTTGGTATTGCGCTTCTCGATCTGCAGCAACACATGTTCGCCCTCACCATCGGGATCAAAGCCCAGCACTTCATCGACAAAGAAATCTTCCGGGCGGCTGCGCACCACACCGGTCACCGGCGGAATGCCATAGGCATAGGCAAGGGTTGGTAACACGGACAGGTGGATTATTCCATGGGGCCAAGCAGGACTACCGCCAGGGAGGCAATTCCTTCACCGCGGCCGGTAAACCCCATGTGCTCGGTGGTGGTCGCCTTGAGACTGACGTTACCCATGGCTGTCTCGAGATCACCGGCAAGCACTTCCCGCATGGCAGGCAGATGCGGTGCCAGTTTGGGTGCCTGGGCTATGATGGTGATATCGATATTTTGAATGCGATACTGCTGCTGTTGCATTAACTCCACCACGTGGCGCAACAGAATCCGGCTATCGATCCCTTTATAGGTCTCGCTGCTGTCGGGAAAATGCTGTCCGATGTCACCCAGGGCGAGGGCGCCCAGAATTGCATCGCAGAGGGCATGGATCACCACATCGCCATCGGAATGGGCTTCCATGCCTTTAGCAAACGGAATTTCCACTCCACCCAATACCAGGCGGCCGGTCTCACTGAAGCGATGGGCATCAAACCCCTGACCAATGCGCATGCCTACCTGCCCTGCTGCCGAAGGTAAAACGCCGCCAGCGCCAGGTCCTCGGGCCGGGTCACCTTGATATTATCGGCGTGGCCCTCCACCAGTAACGGTTCGAAGCCGGCCAGTTCCATCGCCGAAGCTTCATCCGTGACCAGCGCTTCATCCTCGATTGCCTGCTCCAGGGCATGGCGCAATTTGCCATAACGAAACATCTGCGGTGTCAGGGCATGCCACAAGCCGTGCCGATCTTCGGTGGCGATCACACGTCGGTTCTCTTCGGCGCGTTTCATGGTATCGCGCACCGGTATTGCCAGCAGGCCACCGATCTCATCTGTTTTCAGCTCGGCGATCAAATGTGCGATGTCCTCGGCCCGCACACAGGGCCGCGCCGCATCATGTACCAGGATCCAGTCATCTTCGTTGGCATGTGTCGCCAGTTCCTGCAAGGCATTCAAGACGGAATGACATCGTTCGACTCCCCCCTCGGCAATCCACAAGGGTTTATCCAGACAAATTTCCAGTGCGGGCCAGTACTTGTCTGCCGGCGAAATTGCGACGACAACACCTTCGATATGCGTATCCGCCATTAATCGGCTGATGGCGTACTCAATCAGGGAGCGTCCGTCAATTTCCAGGTATTGTTTCGGGCGATCCGCCTGCATGCGCTGGCCCACTCCCGCGGCCGGCACCACAGCCCAGAAGTTCAGGGACGAGGGACGAGTGACGAGAGACGAGGACATAAATGTTTATAATGTATTTAATCGTGAATCTTGCAGAAATGGATTTACAGTTTCAATTTAGCCAATATCGAAAACCCGCTCATGAAAACTTCTGCTAACAAAAATTTCCTTGTGTGTGCGTTACTGCGAAAAGCATGTGAAGAATAAATCGTATAGAAAAAACAAGAACCATTAAGTTTTTACTCGTCACTCGTCACACGTCACTCGTCCCTTTTTTATTTGTCACTCGTCCCTTTTTTATTTGTCCCTCGTCCCTTTTTTATTTGTCCCTCGTCCCTTGTCACTCGTCCCTTGGTTCCTCTACAACCTGGATGTAAGTCTCCCCTTCCTTGATCATACCCAGATCGTTCCGTGCCCGTTCTTCAATCGCATCGAGGCCGGTTTTGAGATCCTTCACTTCCGCGGCGAGGGTTTCATTGCGTTCTTTCAGGTGGGTATTTTCCTGCTGTTGCGCCTCTAGCGCGTTTTGCAAATGCCACACGGTTGCCAGGCTGCCGTCCCCTACCCATAAGTCGTACTGCAATACCAGTAGCAGGACAAGCAGAATGGTAACCAGGATGCGCATAAAAACTATTTTAGATTATAAAATGCCTTGCGACCGGGAAAAGCCGCCTTGTCAGCCAGTTCCTCACTGATACGAATCAGTTGATTGTACTTGGCAACCCGATCCGAGCGGGACATGGAACCGGTTTTAATCTGCCCGACACTGGTGGCCACGGCCAGATCCGCAATCGTGGTATCTTCCGTTTCACCCGAACGATGCGAGATCACCGCGGTATAACCGGCCTGTTTGGCCATATCGATCGCGGCCAGGGTTTCCGTCAGGGTCCCGATCTGGTTGACCTTGATCAGGATGGAATTGGCAATGTGCTTATCAATCCCTTGCTTGAAAATTCGGGTATTGGTGACGAACAGATCATCGCCAACCAGTTGCACTTTCTTGCCCAGCCGTTCAGTAATTTCTTTCCAGCCGTCCCAGTCGTCTTCCGCCAGTCCATCTTCGATACTGATGATCGGATACTTCTCTACCCAGTCTTCCAGGACATCGATAAACTCGGAGGCAGACAGGGACTTGTTTTCCGACGCCAGTACATATTTGCCATCCTGGTAGAATTCGCTACTGGCGGCATCAATGGCGATCATGATGTCTTCGCCCGCCTTGTAACCCGCCTTGTCGATCGCTTCCAGAATGACCTCAATCGCCGCTTCATTGGATGGCAGATCCGGGGCAAAGCCACCTTCATCGCCCACTGCGGTATTCATACCCTTGTCATGTAATACCTTCTTCAAGGCATGAAACACTTCCGCACCATAACGAATAGCTTCAGCCATCGAAGGCGCACCCACCGGCATGACCATGAATTCCTGCAAGTCGACACTGTTATCCGCATGGGCGCCCCCATTGATGATATTCATCATCGGTACGGGCATCAGATAATCCTTGTCCTTGCTCAGGTAGGCATACAGCGGTTTGCCTTCATTGGCCGCTGCCGCACGCGCGCAGGCCATGGAAACGGCCAGCAAGGCATTCGCACCCAGCTTGCTTTTGTTATCGGTACCATCGAGGGCCAGCATGGTGTTATCGATGTCGGTTTGATCCGCCGCATTTTTGCCCAACAGGGCTTCGCGGATTTCGGTATTGATGTGATTAACCGCCTGGGTCACACCCTTGCCGCCATAACGCCTGGTATCACCATCCCGCAGTTCAATGGCTTCACGCGCGCCGGTAGAAGCGCCGGAAGGCACCGCAGCGCGTCCGCGCACACCGGATTCCAGAATCACATCGGCTTCCACTGTCGGATTACCGCGCGAATCAATTATTTCACGGCCAATAATCGCTTTGATCATGCTACTGCTGTTGGACATGCGTTTTGTTACCCCACAAAAAATTTAAAAATTCAAACTAAAAAATGTTATTACAAATTCAGCGCCGACAGTGTTGCAGAAAAATTACAAACCATCCTCGGCAAACGGCCCGCGTTTTACGGTAGTGTCGATTTCTTTCAACACACTTAACAATTCTTGCATTCGTGGTAACGGCCAGGCATTGGGACCATCGGACAATGCCTCGGCCGGATTCGGATGCGTCTCCATAAACACGCCGGCCACTCCCGCTGCCACCGCGGCGCGTGCCAGTACCGGCACAAATTCGCGTTGCCCACCGGAACTGGTGCCCTGGCCACCCGGTTGCTGGACCGAATGGGTGGCATCGAACACGACCGGACAACCGGTTTCACGCATGATGGCCAGACCGCGCATGTCCGAGACCAGGGTGTTGTAACCGAACGAGGCGCCGCGTTCACACACCATGATTTGTTCGTTGCCGACCTCGCGCGCCTTGGCAACCACGTTCATCATGTCCCAGGGTGCCTGGAACTGGCCTTTCTTGATGTTGACGGGTTTCCCCTGGCGGGCCACGTTCTGAATAAAATTGGTCTGGCGTACCAGAAATGCCGGCGTCTGCAATACATCCACTACCGCTGCCACATCCGCCAGGGGGGTGTCTTCATGCACATCGGTCAACACCGGCACCCCGATTTGATCCTTGACGGCTTGCAGGATACGCAGGCCCTCATCCATCCCCGGGCCACGATAACTTTGACTGGAAGTGCGGTTCGCCTTATCGAAGGAGGATTTATAAATAAAGGGAATACCCAGTTGATCGGTCATTGCCTTGAGCGCACCGGCTGTATCCAGCGCGAGTTGTTCGCTTTCGATCACACAGGGACCGGCGATCAGAAACAGCGGCCGATCGATGCCGACATCAAACCCACACAAGTTCATTCGTTTGCAGCCTGCTGAACGTGCTGTTCACCATAGGCGCGGGCCGCGCTGACAAAACCACTGAACAAGGGATGACCATCACGGGGGGTGGAGGTAAATTCCGGATGGAACTGACAGGCAATAAACCAGGGATGATCCTTGAGTTCGATGACTTCAACCAGGTTGCCGTCCATCGAGGTGCCGACGATTTGCAGACCGGCACGCTCAAGGGTGTCGCGATAGTTATTATTGAATTCATAGCGATGTCGGTGGCGCTCGATGATCACATCCTTGCCATACATCTCATGCGCACGGGAAGCCGGCGTGAGCTTGCAGGGCTGGCCCCCGAGGCGCATGGAACCACCCAGATCCGAGTCTTCATCGCGCTTCTCAACCCGTCCCTCACTGGTGGTCCATTCGGTAATCAGGCCAATGACCGGATGCTTGGCATGCTGTTCAAATTCACTGCTGTGCGCCCCTTCCAGTCCGGCCACATGCCGCGCGTATTCAATCACCGCCACCTGCATGCCGAGACAAATCCCCAGATAAGGCACCTTGTTTTCCCGCGCATACTGCACCGCGGCAATCTTGCCTTCCACCCCGCGTTCCCCGAAACCGCCGGGCACCAGAATCGCATCGACATTGCGCAAACAACCCGTGCCATTGCGTTCGATTTCCTCGGAATCGACATACTGAATGTTGACCCGCGTGCGGGTATGCATGCCCGCATGAATCAAGGCCTCGGACAGCGATTTATACGCTTCGGTCAGATCCATGTATTTGCCCACCATGGCGATGGTGGTTGCACCGCTCGGATTGGCCAGGGCATCGATCACTGCGTGCCATTGCGACAAATCCGCCTTGTTGCACTGTAACTGCAGCTTCTCGACCGTGATGTCATCCAGCCCTTCTTCGGATAACAGGATTGGCAGTTTGTAGATGCTGTCCACATCCTGGGCCGAAATCACCGCCCGTTCTTCGACGTTGGTAAACAGGGCAATCTTGCGGCGTTCTTCCGGAGGCACCGGTTGTTCCGCCCGGCACAAGAGTATGTCTGGTTGAATCCCGATCGAACGGAGTTCTTTCACCGAGTGCTGGGTGGGCTTGGTCTTGATTTCACCGGCGGTGGGAATATAGGGCAGCAGGGTTAAATGAATATACAACACATTGTTGCGCCCTTCTTCCACGCCCATCTGGCGAATGGCTTCGAGGAAGGGCAGCGATTCGATGTCACCCACGGTACCGCCGATTTCCACCATGGCGACATCCGCTGCATTGGCACCTTCACGAATGCACTGTTTGATTTCATCCGTCACATGGGGAATCACCTGTACCGTGCCCCCCAGATAATCACCCCGGCGTTCCTTGCTGATCACATTTTCATAAATGCGACCGGTGGTGAAATTGTTTTTCTGGGTCATCGTGGTGCGTACGAAGCGTTCGTAATGGCCCAGATCGAGATCCGTTTCGGCGCCGTCTTCGGTGACAAACACTTCCCCGTGCTGGAACGGACTCATGGTCCCCGGATCAACGTTGATGTACGGATCCAGTTTGAGCAGGGTCACCTTGAGGCCTCGCGCTTCCAGGATGGCAGCCAGGGAGGCGGAGGCGATGCCCTTCCCTAATGAGGACACAACACCACCGGTGATGAATACATATTTCGTCATGATTAAGCTAGCTGCCAGTCAGGAACAGGATTGGCGTTACAGCAATTTGGCTGCTTGCCTGTGTTGGGAGTCTATTGTCGTGGTTTTTCCTGCCTGTTTCAATGTTTAGGTTTGTCTGCTACCCGTGAGCTCAATCTTCAGACCGGCTTGCTGGTCGGCCACGTGATACGGTTCACAAATGCAATACCCCACCACCGCGGCGATGTCTTCACCCACATACAGCAACGGTACCCGCGGCCGTTCCCATGGCGGCACACCCCATTCCTGAAACAATTTTTTCAACTCATGTTGATGACCGCGTCCGGCGGGCCGACAGACTTCCCCACCCTGGCGAAAGCGAACACTGATGCCGGAATTACCTTGTAATTCCATCTGCAGACCTTTACCCCGGGTCGTGACCGCATGCAGTTGCCGACCGTCATCCAGTTCGAGAGTGCCGGTTAAATCCCAGTGCAACGGCCCCACGAGTGGCTGGGGATCCGCCGCCAGCAAATACAGCAAGCCGGCATATCGTCGCACCTGCCCCCCTGGCCAGGCAATACAGGGTTGCGCATCCTCGGCGGCGGGGATCACTTCGTCCAGGATGCGGTGCAGACGTTGCTGATCCGGCAGGGGCAGGTGATTCACGCTGTCGATCCAGTAACGCAACAGGTTGCGCTGTCGTTCCGGGGTGAGTTGCGTGAGCGGTTCGATACGCAGCGTCTCCGCCCGGGATCCGGCGCAATGTTGCCCGTCTGCCTCGGCCAACTGGTGCAGCAGTTCCACTGATTCCGCCTGGTGTCCGGCCGCCCTTGCCAGGGTGCTCGCCGCCGAAGGCCAGCGTTGCTGCAACAGCGGCATGATCTCCTGGCGTAAAAAATTGCGATCATACTCGGTATCGAAATTGCTCGGATCATCGATCCATGCCAATCCCTCTGCCCCGGCATACTGACACAGCGCCTCACGAGTAAAGCCAAGCAAGGGACGTCCTAACCACCCGGCTCCCAGCGGTCGCTGGGACGGCATCGCCGCGAGGCCGCGTGGCCCGCTGCCGCGCAGGAGTTGTAATAACAGGGTTTCAGCCTGGTCATCCCGGTGATGGGCGAGCAACAAGCCGTCTCCCTCCTGCAGCATTTCCGTAAAGATACGATAGCGCGCCTCGCGGGCCGCGGCCTCGGGACTTTCCCCCTTGCTGCCGCGCGCATCCACGTTGATTTCATACAGGGGAATATCCAGCGCCTCACAGACCCGGTGACAATGTTCCGCCCATTGCGGCGCCGCTGGGTGCAGATGGTGGTTCACATGCAGGGCACGGACTTCAACCGGTAACTGATCTTGCAGCGCTGCCAGGGCATGCAACAGCACCGTGGAATCGCAACCACCACTGTACGCCACCCAGTAACGATGGGCCGGCGGGAGCAGCGCTAACCGGGCCAACAGCTGCGCCGGGGAAAATGGCATGCGGGTCGAGGGTAAATTTACTCGCTGAAATTGCCGTACTGCATGAGGCGCTGATAGCGCTGATCCAGCAGCTTGTCGAGGGGCACGGCGTCGAGCACATCCAGGCTATCCAGCAGGGCCTGCTTGAGCCGCTGCGCCATGCCTTCCGGATCGCGATGGGCGCCACCAAGCGGCTCGGTGACAATTTGATCCACCAGCCCGAGTTCCTGCAGGCGTGGCGCCGTCAGCCCCATGGCCTCGGCCGCTTCGGGGGCCTTCTCGGCACTCTTCCAGAGGATCGAGGCACAGCCTTCAGGTGAAATGACCGAATAGGTGCTGTATTGCAGCATCAACAAACGATCGCCAACGCCAATCGCCAGCGCCCCACCGGAGCCCCCTTCACCAATCACGGTGCAGACAATGGGCGTCTTGAGTTCCGCCATCACGAACAGGTTGCGGGCTATCGCCTCACTCTGACCCCGCTCCTCGGCCCCCACCCCGGGATAGGCACCGGGAGTATCGATAAAGGTGAGAATCGGCAGTCTGAAGCGCTCGGCCATTTCCATCAGGCGCTTGGCCTTGCGATAGCCTTCCGGGCGGGGCATGCCGAAATTCCGGCGTACTTTTTCCTTGGTGTCGCGCCCTTTCTGCTGACCGATGACCATCACCGGGCGACCATCAAGACGGGCGATGCCACCGACGATGGCAGGATCATCAGCAAAGGCCCGATCGCCATGCAATTCTTCGAAATCGGTCAACACCAGATCCACATAATCCAGGAAATATGGCCGTTGCGGATGGCGGGCCAGCTGGGCAATCTGGGCCGATTTCAGATGGGAGAAAATGGATTCCGTCAGGTCCCGACTCTTGCTTTCCAGCCGGCTGATCTCCTCGCCGATGTTGATTTCCGTATCCGAACCGACATAGCGCAGTTCTTCGATCTTGGCTTCCAGTTCGGCGATGGGTTGTTCGAAGTCGAGGAAATTCAGATTCATGATCAATAGTCTCGCATTGGCACAGGTACAGGAACCAGGCTTGTTTCAATAACTTAGGACCCAAAGTTTATACCGATTATAGTGGCCGGGCCAGCCCGGATGGTCAGGACGTGACGATTGTAACACTCTCAAGCCGGTTCAGGCGGTAGCCTCATTGTTGTCGGCGCGTTAATACACCATTTTGACCCGGGACTCACCCAGTACTTCCTTCAGCCGGTGCAGCAGCTCATCGGTGGGATGCACCCGCCAGGCCTCACCCAGGGCGATTTCTGCCCGCGCACCATGGCGTAAATAGTCGAGACTGACCGGGCAGCCGCCTTCCCGAAACGGCGCCAGGGTGGACTGCAGCTCGGTGATAAAGCCGTTGGCGGCACGCTGTTCATCCACCGCCACCACCAGTTTCTTGGCAAAGTGTTCCCGCGCCTGGTTGACATCGAAGATGCTGCGCGCACTCATCTTGTAACCCCCCGTGTACTCATCGACACTGACTTCGCCCTCGACCACGATCAATTTGTCCTTGGCAAGTAAATCGCGATAACGTTGATAGGGTTCAGAGAACACGGCCAGTTCAATGCGCGCGCTACGATCATCAATGGTAATGAAGGCCATGCGATCACCACGTCGGGTATTCATGGTCCGCATGGCAATGATCAGCCCTGCCACCACCACGGTTTGATCATTGGTCGGCTTGAGATCCACGATGCGGGCCGTGACAAAGCGACCCAGTTCTTCCAGGTAACGTTCAATCGGATGACCGGTGAGATACAGCCCGAGGGTTTGTTTTTCACACGACAGGCGCTGATCCTCGTGCCAGTCAGGTTGCACCAGGTAATTGCCGGGACCGGTTTCCGCCTGGGGGCTCATGCCAAACAGGTCTTCCATACCGACTTCGCGGTTACGGCTTTGTTGTTCGGCAATCTTCAATGCCGCCGGCAGGGAGGCCATCAGGGTGGCCCGGTTCTGACCGAACACATCCAGCGCACCGGCCATGACCAGCGCTTCCAGGGTGCGGCGGTTAACTTTCTTCAGTTCGATCCGCTGGCAGAAATCGAACAAGTCACGAAACGCGCCATTGGTCTTGCGCTCATTGATGACACTGTCAATCGCCGCTTCGCCGACACCCTTGATGGCACCCAGGCCATAGACCACCTTATCATTGTCCCGCACCGTGAAGCGGTGTTCACACAGATTAATATTGGGCGGCTCAACGGTCAGACCCATATCATCACATTCATCGATCAGGGTCACTACCTTGTCGGTGTTGTCCATGTCCGCCGACAGCACCGCCGCCATAAACGCCGCCGGATAATGCGCCTTGAGCCAGGCCGTCTGGTAGGATACCAGCGCGTAGGCGGCCGAGTGCGACTTGTTGAAGCCATACCCGGCAAACTTCTCCATCAGGTCAAAAATATAGGTGGCGGTCTTCTCCTCCACTCCGTGTTCCAGCGCACCCAGGGTGAAGATGTCACGCTGCTTGGCCATTTCCTCGGGTTTTTTCTTGCCCATGGCGCGGCGTAACAGATCCGCCGCCCCGAGGGTGTAACCCGCCAGGACCTGCGCGATCTGCATCACCTGCTCCTGGTAGAGAATCACCCCGTAGGTCGGTTTGAGGATCGGTTCCAGATCCGGATGGGGATACTCGACCCGGGCGCGGCCGTGCTTGCGATTGATGAAGTCATCCACCATACCCGACTGCAATGGTCCCGGGCGGAACAATGCGACCAGCGCGACGATGTCTTCGAAACTGTCGGGTTGCAGGCGTTTGATCAGATCCTTCATACCGCGGGATTCCAGCTGGAACACCGCGGTGGTCTGGGTCGCCTTGAGCAAATCAAACGCCGCCTTGTCATCAATCGGGATGGTAGTGATGTCGATCGGCGCTTCTCCGACGCCCTGTTTCTGCTGGTTGATGGTCTGCACTGCCCAGTCGATGATGGTGAGCGTACGCAGACCGAGAAAGTCGAATTTCACCAGCCCGACGGCTTCCACATCATCCTTGTCGAACTGGGTCACTAAATTGGTGGCGCCCTGTTCACAATACAGCGGGGTAAAATCGGTGAGTTTGGACGGCGCGATGACGACCCCGCCCGCGTGTTTGCCGGCATTGCGGGCCAGGCCTTCGAGCGACTTGGCCAGATCAATCAGGCCACGCACTTCCTCATCCTGCTGGTAGAGCTCCCGGAGGGCTTCCTCCTGCTCCAGGGCCTTGTCGAGGGTCATGCCTATCTCAAAGGGAATCAGCTTGGCGATACGGTCCACAAAGCCGTAAGGATGTCCCAGCACCCGGCCCACGTCGCGCACGACCGCCTTGGCCGCCATGGAACCGTAGGTGATGATCTGCGACACCTTCTCGCGGCCGTAATGCTCGGCCACGTATTCGATCACCCGGTCGCGGCCTTCCATACAAAAGTCCACATCAAAGTCCGGCATCGAGACCCGTTCCGGATTGAGGAAGCGTTCGAACAGCAGGTCGTATTCAATCGGATCGAGATCGGTGATGGTCAGGGCATACGCCACCAGTGAACCGGCGCCGGAACCGCGCCCCGGCCCGACCGGAATCCCGTGTTCCTTGGCCCAGCGGATGAAGTCGGCGACGATGAGGAAGTAACCCGGAAAGCCCATCTTGTTGATGACATCCAGTTCCAGTTGCAACCGCTCGTCGTAGACCTTGCGCTTGGCAGCGAAGTCCGGCGCAGTGACGTCAAACAGCTTGACGAGACGCTGCTCCAGCCCTTTGTGCGATTCTTCGGCGAGGAATTTTTCAATGGTCAGACCCGCCGGGATAGGATAATCCGGCAGGTAGTTCTTGCCGAGGCTCATTTCCAGGTTGCAGCGCTTGGCGATCTCCACCGTGTTCTCGATGGCCTCGGGCAGATCGGCGAACAGTTCGATCATCTCCTCAGGGGTGCGCAGATATTGTTGCTCGGAATGACGGCGCGGCCGACGCGGATCATCCAGAGTGCGCCCGTCGTGAATGCAGACCCGGGCTTCGTGGGCTTCAAAATCTTCCCGGTGCAGGAAATGCACGTTGTTGGTCGCCACCACCGGCGTGACGGTCGTTGCCGCCAGCTCCACTGCCGCATGCAAATACTCTTCATCGCCATCCCGACCGGTACGCTGCAGCTCGAGATAAAAACTGTCGGGAAATATGGTGCGCCAGAACGCGAGGCAGGTTGCCGCTTCCTGGGTGTTGCCTGCCAACAAAGCCTGACCGATATCCCCCGTGCGGGCGCCGGACAGGGCAATCAATCCCTCAGTATTGCCCTCAAACCAACTTTTTTTGACCAGCGGCTGACCCCGGTGCTGACCTTCAATGTAGGAACGGGACACCAGTTCTGTCAGGTTGCGATAGCCGGTAGTGTTCTTGCACAGTAACACCAGGCGGAACGGCGGGCCGGCGTCCTGTTCATTTTCTATCCACACATCCACACCGACAATCGGCTTTACCCCCGCCGCCATTGCCGCCCGGTAGAACTTGACCATGGCAAACAGGTTGCTCTGATCGGTAACCGCGACGGCAGGCATCCCCGCCGCGGACACGGCCTGGACCAATGGCTTGATCCGGACCACGCCGTCGACGAGCGAATATTCGGTATGCAGATGGAGGTGAACAAACTGGTTTGGCATGCGCTCAAGTGTCGGGTCAAACGCCGATGTGTGCAAGCCTTGACAGACAGTTTACGCACATTTGACTATTGCAAACCAAATCAAAAATCAATAGGTTACTCAACAAGCAGAGAGTTGAATAAATAATGTGCATTCCCCGACATTAAGCCAACGTATTATTCATTTAATCAACATAATTGAAGGAACCTTTGATTAAGTCACATTTCGTCACTCCGGCGTGATCAGAGGTCCCTTAGAAACCAAGCACAATAAGAACCGGGAATTTTTGAACAGGAATTTGCATCCCTATGAACGACAAGCCAGAAGACGTGCAGCCTAAAAGCAGTAATACCGTCTGGCATCACGCCACGGTCACGCGCGAGCGGCGCCAGGATCTCAACAATCACAAGAGCGTAATTTTATGGTTTACCGGTTTGTCCGGCTCGGGCAAATCCACCCTCGCGCATGCGGTGGAAGAAGAACTCTATCAAAACAAGTGCCGTACCTATGTAATGGACGGTGATAATGTACGCCATGGGCTATGTAGTGATCTCGGCTTCTCCGATGAGGATAGAAAGGAAAATGTTCGTCGCATCGGCAATGTCGCCAAACTGTTTCTTGATGCCGGCGCCATCGTGTTAACCGCGTTTATCTCACCCTTCCACGAAGATCGTGAAATCGTTCGCAATCTGGTACTGCCAGGTGATTTTCTGGAAATATATTGTAATGCACCATTAGAAGTCTGCGAGCAACGGGATATCAAAGGGATTTACAAAAAAGCCCGGGAAGGAATCATCAAGGACTTCACCGGTATTTCTTCACCTTATGAAGCACCAGTTAATCCCGAATTGATCGTTAATACCGGTGAGGACTCTCTCGAAGCTTGTGTTTCGCAGGTAATAGGCTTACTGAAACAACGCGGTATCATTTCACAATCTGATATCACAAAATAAACAACAGGTTATTCGTTATGCAGGGAAACAGTATTCTGGTTACTGGTGGCGCCGGCTACATCGGTAGTCACGTGGTGAAATTACTGGGTGAGAACAACGAAAACGTCGTTGTGCTTGACAACCTTTCAAAGGGATTCAAGGAAGCGGTGCTGTATGGCGAGCTTGTTGTTGGTAATACTGGCGACAAGGAACTGGTCTCGAAAATAATCCAGCACTATAACGTCGATACCGTAATGCATTTTGCGGCGCATACGGTCGTCCCGGAATCAGTATCCAATCCCTTGAAGTATTACGGCAATAATACCTGTAACACCCGCAACTTGCTGGAAGTCTGCCAGTTGCAAAACGTGAAACATTTTATTTTCTCATCCACAGCGGCGGTCTATGGCATACCTGATAGCGAAACGGTTAACGAAGAGTCATCGCTTGCGCCAATCAATGCCTATGGTACTTCCAAGCTCATGTCGGAGTGGATGCTACGTGATCTGGCGCAGGCCAGTAATTTGAAGTATGTCACCCTGCGTTATTTCAATGTGGCCGGCTGCGATCCGGATGGCAAAATTGGCCAATCCACACCTGGCGCAACCTTATTAACCAAGGTCGCTTGTGAAACGGCTGTGGGTAAGCGTTCTTCTGTATCTATATTTGGCACGGATTACCCCACCAAAGACGGTACCGGCGTGAGAGACTATATTCATGTGATAGATCTTGCTGATGCCCATCTCAAAGCGCTGGACTACTTGCGAAAGGGTGGCGAATCAACAACGCTGAATGTCGGCTATGGTCACGGCTATAGCGTGCGAGAAGTACTTGATGCGGTACAACACGTTAACAATGCACCGTTTAAAATACGAGAAGAGCCACGGCGACCCGGTGATCCACCTGTCTTGATTGCTGACGCCAAACAGATCCGCAAGGTGTTAGGCTGGACTCCTCAGTATGATGATTTAGATTCTATAGTTAAAACTGCCCTTGAATGGGAAAGAAAACTGGCCTATTGAAATGCTTAAGGAAATTGAACAATTAATCAATTATTCGCATCAGGTGTTCATTAGCTTTGTTTCGCACCCAATACATGCAATTTTGCAAGGCAGGCAAATACCATAATCGCGATACTACCGATGAACAAAGTCTGCGTTTCAAATCCGAAAATAAAAAATTGTCCGCTTAATCGCACCAGTCCGGCTGCCAGACCAACCAGAATCCCAATCACAGCCGCAATATTTCCCGCAAGCTCAATATAATTATTCATGATAGGCTCCTAATCAAGATACAATTTTAATTTAACTTATTTGAGTAACACTAAATATCTTGCTTTTCTTTTATAACCGCCTTCCGCACCAGATGAGGAATAAGCAGGTACAACGGCATTCGCAGATAATGCCCGCGAATGTATAACAACCAACGTGCCAGTCCTGTTAAATATATGTCACAACTTGAGTGGACAGGTACCAGGGCCCGTTTATAGAGCGCGTCCATCAGGGATAATACTAGTTGATTGGGCCCCTCAGCCGCCACTTGTTGCATACGATGTTTTGGTATCGGCGTCTTTAAAAATCGTTGTGTATATCGCAAAGCATAGTAGAGAGGACGTGTCAGCTCCAGTTCTTTTGCACGCTCTATCAATTGCATCCAGAAAGATTCATCATCACCGTATATTAAAAAAAGTTCATGCAAATCAAGTAAATCACGCAACCCGTGATCAAGTTCCCCTTCATAAAACAAATGTGTGGCACTATGCAGCACCATATCGGCCGGCATCAGTGTCCGTAGCGATTCATCATCAGAAACCGGAATAGAGGCATCAAACAATTTTTTTGCATCCGGTTGAGCTTTGGTAGTTTCTGGCAAAATATGATGATGAACGTCAATCACAGTCTGGCGCCGTCGATGCCGCATTGGTGGAATCTCATGCATCCATTTGCGGTAATACCGTTGATCATAATCATCCGTTTTAGCCGTCAACCAGCCATGAATAAGTAATGCCCGCTCAACCACAGGGAGTGAGACTTTCGGTACCATAATATCAATATCGGCATAAAACCGACCACGTGCTACAGGCAGGTCTCGCATCATATAGGCGGCCCCTTTGAGGAGCACAATTGGAATCCCTGTCGCATACAGCGCGTGCTGAATTCGGTTTACCTCCCACCTCAATACACGTTCATGTTTTTGCGCCAAAGCCCAGGCTGAAATCAAATGCTTGGCAACAGACTCAGGCACTTTGACCAGCAACTGGTTTTGCTGAAGAACGGCATAAAGTCGCGCTAAAATATCTCCACGACGTGCTTGACTGATAAGCGTATCCCATTCACACAAATTATATGATGCAACACTTTCAGGATGGCAAAACACCCTGACTATCAGGCAATCATCTCGCATAAAATATCTACAGGTAATCCTAATTTACTGCTGCAAGCTGATTGAATATTTCAACGGCTTCTTGAAGCTTGCTGTAAGTAAAAGTATAGCAATCACAACTATCAATTAATTTAACCAGCGTTTCAAACCCTGTCAGGCCAAGCAAGCTGTAATTAAACGCACTATCTGCTACATGCATAAACATACTGCCCTTGCTATCAGGTTCGAGATATGTTGCTGCACCTGGTGTATATCTTGGGATGACAATACAAGCAGGCTTTACATTTTGATCACTTTGGGCAACACTTTCAGCCGGTGCCTGCATCAGTGAAACAGTCCCTTTACTTGTATCAGCGAATTCGCCAGAAAAAATTGCTTGTGGCGCGAATTGTTTAATGACTTTTATTGATTCGTTTTTTAAATTAATTGGTCGCGCTAATGGCACCAGTTTCAAATCATCAAGCGATATCAAACCGAGTTCATCGGATAATAATCGCCAACCACAACTGACCAGACCGGCACATAAGGTACTTTTACCAGAGCCAGGTGGTGCTGGAAGTATTACAGCAAAACCGTTTTTCTCAACAACCGCTGAATGCAGGATCAGATATTGATGCGCATGATTTGAAATACACCAATTTAAGCCCCATTCCATCATTGGGAAAGCTTGTTGGTATGGCAAAGGCTTGAACGGCACCTGATCGTCAAAATGAAACATTACCTGAGGACGGTACCAATGTCTCAACCCACGAGGAGTAGCTAAACGCACATGAAAGTCAGCAAACCCTTCACCAAGAAGCAAAGAATTATTCGCATACAATTTGGCAAAATTATTAATTACGGAAGGTATTTTTGATTGTAAATGGGTAACAAAAGGACCAGTACGCAAATAGATACCAGAACCACCAAGCTGCTGTTTCAAATCTTGTTGGGATAAATCTGAAATATTCACTAATAAGCCCGTTCAACCACTCCCAGTCTATCCAACTCGAATAATAATTCATTGATTTGCGAATGCAATTCTTCTCTCTCATCATGCTTGAATGAAGTCGTACATAATTGCAAGAGTTCATCGGACGTAGCTGGGTTTTCCTGCAATGATTTCAGTATTAGTGCAGCGAAATCATTGAACAAGTGGGTATCGCCAGAACCAGTGTTATAAACAACGTGTTCTTTTCCCCAGCTATGCCAATGTAGCGCAAAGCCGGAAATAGCTCGCCACCGTACTTGTTCAGTCATCCAGGAGAAAAATAAAGATCAGGAGAATGTATTTTGAATAAATAAAACAACTTCCTGAGGCGACATGGGATCGCCTGTTGACGGTTGAAAATAACCTCGTCTTGCAAGCTGGCCATACATATGAATGACTTGTCTAACGGTCATACCATAATCAGGAAAACTTGCGGCATTCAGTAAAGCAGCGACGATATGAGCGCCAAGTTGGTAGGGGTCCTGATGGCCACGTAACCAGAGCACCTGCATAAGCGTTTTGTTCCGGTAATAATGTCCCGGGAAGACCCCCCGTCGATCCAGACGGTTAAACCTATGAAATGGGGTGCCGTCGGAATTGTATTCATAACATGTTCCAAACCGGCTGGTTTCCTCACATGTTCCGGGATTGAATCCTGTACCTGCCCAACGATGCGGATTGGCTTTCCAGTAACCTGGACTACGACCACCACAGCTGAGGCGATCATGATCATGATCCGACAGATTACCTGACACCCAGGCAGAAGGGGTACACTGGGCGCCCAGAACCGGGCGACTTGCCACCGTCATCATCAGGGGCGTGGCGACAGCCGCACCTTTGAGGATGCGACGACGGTGCTCGAATTGACCGCCGGGGGCTTCAGAACCTTCGGTCGCCATACCCTGGACTGAATTATTCGCAGAATTGATATTTTCTTTGTTATCAGACACTTACGATCCCCCACCTATTATCCATAATTTGAAAAAAATTACTTACTATTCGACACCACTAAGTATAGTTAAGCCTCTTTTACGCATATATAGGATATTGGTTATAAGTCATTAATCTGTCTAACTGATTTAACGAGACTGGAGATAGTGTATTGTTGTCTTGTGACAAATTGTTTTCAAATATTCTCTATAGATATTATATTGGCATACATAAACATAATTAATTATTTATTAAAATAATATTAAAACCACTTCCGATTAATACTGATTCTGCCGGATATTTTTATCACTTTATTCTGCCGAAAGCTTTTTCAAATATAAAGCGACTATCAAACCACCAATCGCCCCGTAAAGGTGGGCTTCAGTAATAACACGGGCTCCACTCAACTCTCCAGAACCAGGAAGCGGGCCACCAAGCTGTTCCCACGCCAACTTGGATAATAGCAAGATCAATAAGATCCAGCCTCTGGCAGCGTTGGAGCGAAGCTGGAGGATCGCACCACCGGCAAAATAGCCATGCAATACCCCAGACAATCCCATGTACCATTTTATTTCGGGATGAAACACGAGAAGCCCAATATCGATACCCACAATACTCCCTAATGTAAGCAGCATCCAGGTTCGTAGAGTTAAAATGTCCTTGAAGAACAACCAGACGAGAAAAAGACCAGCAAGATTTAACGCAAAATGCGACCAGGTCACATGCACAAAATGCCCACTCACGAGTCGCCATAATTGTCCTGAAAGAATGTCATCTTGCTGATACTGAAAAAATGAGAATTGCTCATCATCGACAAATTGTAATGTCAGCATCCCAAGAACCAGGGATAACAGGAAAAATATCTCTCGGAAATGACCTGACAAATACCTGTCTATGAATATTCTCATAGTTCTGATTAATTACATAAAAATTCCAGACAGTACAACTATATTTTTTCGCTTTCCGATATTATTTTAATTGAATACAATTAATTGAAATTCTCGATTTTAATCCAGTAAAGTTGGTTATGAACGTGCTATTACACCACCTGATTGAACAATCAGCAAATAACAATCCAGACAAGGAAGCACTCGTCTTCAAAAACCTGGCGATGAGTTATGCTGAGTTGGCTCAATATGTCGAACAGGTTTCTCGTAGTCTGAATGCCCTTGGTCTATCCCGACATGAACGCGTTGCTGTATATCTGCCAAAACATTTCGAGACAGTAATCGCTTTTTTTGCGACCTCCAAAGCGGGATGTGTGTTTGTACCAGTCAACCCGATTCTCAAGGCACAACAGGTTACTCATATTTTGCGTGATTGCAACGCGCGTATCCTGATTACTAACAAGATGCGTTTCGAGGGGTTAGAGACCGAACTGGCAGAGTGTCATGATTTACAAACAATAATTCTCATCGATAGCGATGAGACTTCCATCAAACATGTTTCAACCGTCAATATAGTAGCGTGGTCAAATCTTTTGGTCGCATCAGAACGTAAAATCCGAGAGCACACAATTGATACTGATATGGCGGCCATTCTTTACACTTCTGGCAGTACGGGTAAACCGAAAGGCGTGGTTTTGTCACATCGTAATATGGTTACCGGCGCCCAAAGTGTAGCGCAATATCTTGATAACCGCGCCGAAGATCGTCTCCTGGCGGCCTTGCCGTTTAGTTTTGATTATGGCTTCAGTCAGCTGACTACTACTTTCAATGTCGGAGCTACCACAGTCCTGATGGACTACTTGCTGCCGCGGGATGTTATCAAAGCCGTGGGCCGTGAGAAAATAACCGGTTTAGCTGCGGTACCGCCATTATGGATTCAGCTCGCACAACAACCTTGGCCGGAGGAAGCCCGGAACTCACTGCGTTATATCACCAACTCTGGCGGAGCTATGCCACTTTCCACCCTGGCCAAACTCCAAACCTCTCTTCCCCGAACGCAAATGTTTCTCATGTATGGACTTACTGAAGCTTTTCGTTCTACTTATTTACCTCCGGAAGAGCTTGCGCATCGTCCTGAGTCGATGGGCAAGGCAATACCAAATGCCGAGATCATGGTCGTCCGCGAGGATGGCAGTCCCTGTGCAGCGGGAGAACCGGGAGAACTGGTCCATCGAGGCTCACTGGTGGCACTGGGTTACTGGAATGATCCGGACAAGACCGCTGAACGCTTCAAACCCGTACCGATGCCGAACCCGGCTATTCCATTGACTGAGATCGCAGTCTGGTCCGGGGATACGGTAAAAATGGATGAGGAAGGTTATTTATACTTTATCAGTCGTAAAGATGAGATGATCAAGACTTCCGGCTATCGGGTCAGTCCAACCGAGGTTGAAGAAGTGATTTACACCAGCAATATGGTTGGAGAAGCCGTTGCGGTGGGTGTGCCGCATCCGGAATTAGGCCAGGCTATTCTCGTACTCGCTACCACTGGAGGCGATTCAAATCTTAATAGCGAGGGGATACTTGATCATTGCAAACGTGAATTACCCGGTTTCATGGTTCCTGCCGATATCATCCGGCTTGATTCCTTACCACGAAATCCAAATGGAAAAATTGACCGAAAACATTTGGCGACTGAGTACAAGAATCATTTCAAAAAATAATAAACGCTGAAATTCGACCATCATGAACACAAAGACAAAACCCGGCCATATACCCATGGACCAATTTCCGAGCGCTAACGGGGAGTTGCTAGTTGGCGGCATCCCTGTCAGCAGTTTGGTTGAAAAAGCAGGCAAAACACCTTTCTATGCCTATGACCAGCAGCTAATTACAGATCGAATTGAGTTGTTGCGCAAACATCTTCCGCCTGACATTCATCTCCACTATGCCATTAAAGCCAATCCTATGCCCGAAGTGGTACAACATCTGGCAGGTCTGGTGGATGGCTTCGATCTCGCCTCTGCTGGAGAAATGAGAGTGGCGCTGCAAACCAGGATGCCGGTAGACAAAATCAGCTTTGCAGGACCTGGAAAAACTGATGCTGAATTATATGAGGCCATTCAGGCAGGGGTTATCGTTAATCTGGAATCTGAAAATGAAATGCAGCGCATGGCTGCTTTGGCGGATCAATCAGGAATCACACCCAGAGTCGCGATTCGAGTCAACCCTGATTATGAACTCAAATCTTCAGGTATGAAAATGGGAGGCGGCCCCAAACAGTTTGGCGTTGATGCCGAGCGGGTTCCTGACATGCTAAACAAGATGAAATCGCTCAATCTTGATTTTCATGGTTTCCATATCTTTTGGGGTTCACAGAACTTGAATGAAGAGGCCATTAAAGAAGCTCATAGTAAAACCTTCGAACTAGCTATAAAACTGAGTAAACACGCACCCTCCCCTGTCAAGATGTTGAATATTGGCGGTGGTCTGGGCATCCCCTATTTCCCGGGAGAAAAAAGACTAAATCTGGAGGTCATTGGAGAAAACCTGCGGAAGCTATTGCCGGCTCTCACCGCCGCGCTTCCAGATGCTGAAATTGTTACGGAATTGGGGCGATTCATCGTTGGTGAAGCCGGTGTTTATATATGCAAAATTATCGACAAAAAAATGTCAAGAGGAGAGATCTTTATCGTTACCGACGGCGGCATGCATCACCACCTCGCAGCATCAGGGAACTTCGGTCAAGTTATTAGGAAGAACTATCCGGTCAACATCGCCAACCGAATAAATAGTCCAGAAACGGAAATAGTCAACATTGTCGGGCCCTTATGCACTCCTCTTGATATTCTAGCCAACAAGATGGAATTACCCAAAGCCGAGATAGGGGACCTGGTTGTCGTTTTTCAATCTGGCGCTTATGGATTAACCGCCAGTCCATTGGCATTTTTAAGCCACCCACCACCTGCAGAGTTGTTTGTGAGTGGTAATGAAGATAATTAAATCACAATGGTCGTTATGTATACCAGGCCTTGCTTTTCCTAAAAATACATAATCTAAATTACCTTCGCCATGACGAATTGAATTATCATTAATTGTCATGCAATGCCTTGTCCAATAACCAAATATGAGAAACAAGATTAATGTCGTCAATAGGCACCAAGATAGCTAAAGGCGCCATTTGGATGGTTCTGTTCAAGTTTACCGAACGGAGCCTCGGGATAGTAAGCACTATAATACTTGCCAGACTTCTTATCCCGGAAGACTTCGGTCTGATAGCAATGGCCATGTCAATCATCGCTATACTCGAATTGTTTAGCGCTTTTGGATTTGACATGGCATTGATTCAAAAACAGGATGCTGATAGCAACGACTACAATACCGCCTGGACGTTCAATCTCATCCTTGCTCTCGTGATTACCACGCTTATGGTGATATTGGCCAGCCCGGCTGCGCTTTTTTATGAAGAACCACGTCTGGAAAATGTAATATACATCCTTGCTATAGGTACCTTAATTTCCGGATTTGAAAATATCGGTGTAGTTGCATTTCGAAAAGAACTTGAATTCAACAAGGAATTCAAGTTTCTGCTTGGAAAAAAGTTAATTGCATTCTGTGTTACTGTCCCATTGGCGATTATACTGCGTAACTATTGGGCGCTTGTTTTCGGAATAATAGCCGGGAAAGTCGGTTCGGTGTTACTCAGTTACTATATTCATAAATACCGACCCAGATTTGATCTTTCTTCCAGAAACGAATTATTTCACTTTTCCAAGTGGCTGTTGATAAATAATTTTTTATATTTTTTCAGGCTGCGCTCAGCAGATTTCATCATTGGCAAGCTCGCCGGGTCACATACACTGGGTATATATACTGTCGCTTTTGAAATTGCCACACTACCAACAAATGAGTTAATTGCACCAATTAACAGGGCCGTATACCCGGGTTATTCAAAAATTTCGGATAACTTGAAATCTCTACAGACCGTATTTCTTAATGTCATATCTATAATCACGTTGTTTGCGGTTCCGGCGGGGATTGGAATTGTTGCAACCGCCGACTTACTCGTTGTTGTGTTTCTGGGAACTAAATGGCTTGAAGCGATTCCACTTATGAAAATCATTGCCTTTTACGGCATATTCACGGCCCTGATTACCAATACTTCCTACGTATATCTTGCTGTAGGCAAGGCAAGGATTACGACCTTGTTATCGACAATATATATTATATTGTTATTACCTTGCTTGATGTGGCTCACTCTGGAATACGGTGTTGAAGGTGCGGCCTGGGCATATTTTATTGCTTCCGCAATAAGCCTTCCATTTTATTTTGCCAAAATCTTCTATCATCTCAAGCTACAGTTTTTTACTTTCGTGAAATTCGTTTGGCGCCCAATGGTGTCCAGTGCCATCATGTACCTGGTTGTTAAATTATTTATAAATGAAACTCACGTATCAGATGATATTATAAATAAGATTGTCATACTGTTTTCTGCAGTCGCTATTGGCGCATTGACATATACGACAATATTAATATTATTGTGGTTTTTTTCTTCGCGTCCGTCAGGTGCAGAATTGGCTATTCTTGAAAAAATCTATCCGCGCTTGCCTGAAGTTTTAAAATTTAAATTTCTCAATCCTGATAGGTAAATTTTAGAGCAACAGTTTTCTACAGTAGAACGCTTCTGCAAAACCTGAATGGGAATTTGCTTCGATACCTCTCAAACGCATCAGGGATCGAAAGCAATCATCGGTGAACCACTGTTTGTCAAGTTGCGACTGATAATATTTTTTCAGATAAGCTATTTTTAATTCAACAATATCACTGTCCAGCTGAACAAAATAATTCGGTGTACCAAGATCGCCGTCATATTTCATGATCTCATACTCGAGTATGAGGTGGTTTCGAAAAGTGTTCCAGGTCAGGTTAGAAATTGTCCGGTGGTCCTGATGCAAATCATCCCGATAATGGGTAAAGATAATATCTGGTGAAATTTCTCTCTTTAATATTTCAAAATAGTCTTTTATTTCCGCTCCAATATATGGGAAATATCCGTTTCTGAAGCTTTTTACAATGATATTCGTATCATGAATATTTTCTAAATATGCGTTCGCGCTTGCCGTAGCCTCTGCCTTTCTTTCTTTAGTTGAACTGAATATAACCCAGGAGAACTTCATATTCGGATATTCTTTTTGAAGTCGCAGGATTGTTCCGCCACACCCAATTTCTATGTCGTCACAGTGCGCCCCAAGAAATAATACTGATTTTGGAGTACTGTTGGTTTTCTCAAGGTAATGTTGCAGCATTGACTTTTCACAATAATTATTAATATATCTACCAGACTTGCCATGGCGTTTCGCCAGATTCATACATCGAGTCGAAACGTTTCTTGTCTTTGAATGTGTCCATTGCTGCCCAGAAACCGGTATACTTGTATCCGAGCAGTTTCTTTTCCGGTATCAGACGCTGAAATGGTTCCTCTACCAATTCCTCTCCATTATGCATGTAGTCAAAGATTTCATTTCTGAGAATCATAAACCCACCATTTATCCAGAAATCAGAACCTCCCACATGTTCGATATTTGTCACCAGGCCATTCTCATCGCTCTCAACAGCGTGGAAAGACTGTGATGGCCGCACACTTAAAAAACTGGCAACCACATCATGTTTATTGAAATGCTCGATATATTTATCTAATGGGAGATCTGATAAACCATCACTATAGTTCGCCATAAAAACATCATCATCCTTTAAATGTTCTTTTATGGCAAACAAGCGTTGTCCAATGTTTGATTGAGTGCCCGTATCGACAAATGTAATTTTCCAGTCATCAATATCACTATTGAACAGGTCAATGTCCTTACCACCATTTGACATAACAAAATCATTAGACATACATTCATTATAATTAAGAAAGAAGTCCTTTATCATATCGCCACGATATCCAAGGCATAAAATGAATTCTTTATGTCCATAATGTGCATAATACCTCATCAAATGCCAGATTATCGGTCTATAACCAATATTAACCAATGGTTTTGGCACAACATCTGAGTACTCTCGCAAGCGAGTTCCCAACCCGCCACAGAATAGTACTACTTTCATATTTCTCTTCCTCTCTGATGTTCTGAAATATTTCAGACTATATTCTAAATATCAATAATCAATCTCTGGATAATCATGCAGATGCATTCTTATCGATCAATAAACCGCAATCCGTCAAATCCAAAGCGGCATTCACTAATATGTCAAAAGTCAGCCCGGAACGTTCGGCGATATCAAGAAGCGAATTATCACCATCTGACAAATTCAATACCCATAACAGTGCTAATTGTCTGTTTTCAATATCCCTATGGCCGCCTGTATTTCTGTAAAGTCCACGCTTTCCCAGTTGCGGCTCACCTTTTGGACTGTTATTGATATACGTTTTGTTATTTTCCAAAACATAAAAAACTTTCATGTACGTCGTATAGGTATCCACAAGGGCTGACTGGTGAATAAGGTCGAGGTTGTCCGCAGAAGTATGATATTCCGGATAACAGCCGTTGGGAGTTCTGGTTAAACGCCCGACTGGAAGATTAATTCCAGGCGAATTGAACTGTCTTTCATCATATCCCCAGGGGCTGAAGTCCATGACATCAAATTTTTCGCCTTTATTTTTTAGCACATGCAGGACGGCCCGATCGATTTCCGAATTTTCATTACGCGTCTTTTTGTAAGTCATGCAGCCATTATCGCCCGCAACGGCTATCACCAGCCCATGACGTATGTTGCCTAAACTTTCTTCATTTTGACTCATCCATGTTATTGATCCAATTGTCGCAGGAGCAAAAACAAAACGGTAAGAATAATGTAAGTTTTTTTCAGACAAAGATTTGGCAAGAAACGTTGCCAGTGAAATTCCTGTCAGATTGTCATTACATAATGAGGGGTGACAACAATGGGTAAATACCAGAATTTCTTCTTTATTTGTTCCCGGGATATAGTATTCCGCATATGTCAGACTCCCGTTTGTGTGTTCGGCATCAATAAAGACATCATAGACTTCGTCTTGCATTGACGTAAGTTGATTATGCGACATGCAAAAACCCCAGTTTGGGTTATAATATGACGTTCGATACGGTACCCAGTCCGGGTTCTCTGGCAATGTATAAATGTGCTTTATTAACTCACTAAGGGCTATAGTCTTGTTAATTGGTTGACTATAATTTAATACGTGCAAGTTACTTTTCTTGAAGTCAACTACCTTGTTACCTTTTTTGTCTTTTATATATGCATCTCTGATATTCCATTCTTGCGGTATGACCCAATCAAATACTTGCGTACCAGTTGGCACTTCCTGTACTTTCAGCGGGATATGTTTTTGTATTATTGAAAATGTTTCGCGAACCCCGTCCCCGGTAATACTACGACAAATAGGAAATAGTTCTTCAATTAGTTGATAGACACTGTCTCCAATCTGATTTTGCTCGGTTTTATCTGAATTATACACCTGCAAGATGCCCATACAGTTAAGGCAATTTAAATTAATAATTTGCCGATTTATCTAATACAAAAGTCTCGAAATACATTAAACTAACGAAGTATTAGAACCTCCAATAGAAATCACCATCAATTTGTTTTGTTGATATTAAATACTTTAATTGCTTGAGTCGTGTAAACGCACGGAAATCGAAAATTTCCTGAGACATTGCGATACGATCATATATTTCACACAGCTCTTGCGCACCTTTTTCTGCTGTCCAGTTACATTTAAAACCTGGTAAAGTTTTGGAAATTTTTTCAAAATTAACTCTGTAACTTCTATTATCTCCACCACTATCACCAAATGACACTTCGCAGCCAGGTATATTTTTTGCGACAATTTCAGCGATATCTTTTACTTGATAATTATCACCATCATGCCCGACATTAAAAATCTGATTGTGCACCGTCTCTTTTGGCGCCTCCAAAGAACAAATAATTGCCTGACAAATATCCTGTACATGAACGAGTGGCCGCCATGGCGTCCCATCACTAATCATGGCAATTTTCTTTGTGGTCCATGCTAATCCAGACAGGTTGTTTAAAACAATATCAAATCGCATCCGCGGTGAAGCACCATAAGCAGTCGCGTTTCGCAGAAATGTCGGCGTAAACTCATCGCCCGCAAGGGCACCAACATCTTTTTCCACATTCACTTTACAGTGTGCATATGCGGTCTGTGGGTTTGTTTGTGACTTTTCTGTCAAACTTCCTTCCAGACCGGCGCCATAGACACTACACGACGAGGTATAAACGAAGCGTTGTACCCCCACCTTTTTAGCTAATTTTGCCAAATTAACCGAACCTTGATGATTAATTTTGAAAGTGACTTCAGGATTGTTCTGACCAAGAGGATCATTGGATAATTCCGCTAAATGCACGATTGCATCATGACCATCAATGTCTTGCTCGGTAAAATTCCGCAGATCTTTATTAATAAACTTCGAAAACATCGGAAATTGTTTGCTGTCGCTATACAACCAACCATCGCGATAATAACCTGTGTCAGTACCAGTTACATCATGACCACGTTGCATTAACATTGGAACCAATAAGGAACCAATGTATCCTTCAACGCCTGTTACAAATACTTTCATTTTTTCTCTCCAAATTATACTTATATATATTTATTTTGCATCGAATATAGAAATATTCCGCCCGCATGTGTTGCTTTTATTTTCGTACATTAACACACGATTATGCCCCCAACCTATGGAAATAATGTCATTATCGCCATCATTATCAATATCTACCACTTGAGCACCATCATGGTGTTCATCCCCTCGATATACAAGTTCTTGCCGCCAGTTTGTTCCATCACCGGATGTATTATAATATATCATCAATCTGGCGCTGCCCGGATCAACAAGGTTGTGCTCCCCTACAACCACATCCAAGTCACCATCTTTGTCCATATCCGCAACGTCAAGACTCATTGGCCCAATCACATCTGCAATTTTGTGTTCTTCCCACGGATGTGTAACATCATCACTTGCCTGATACCAGGCCAGCTTACCTTCCTTACTGATCGCCTCATAGCCTATTACAACATCAAGCTTCCCGTCACCATTGATGTCTGCGACTACGTTCCGGTCCGGGTTTTCTAATGTTTTATAGATATAGTTCTTTTTCCATTCTTGTTCATTTCGCAGCCATTCTGTACCCAGCACAAGATCAATGTCCTTGTCGTTATCAATATCCGCAGAACTCAGTGCCTCATCTTGTGATGCCCTTGATAAATTATCCAGCTGCCATTTTTCAGTCGTCGGGTTTTCTGGCACAGTAAGGAGTTGTATTCCTTGTCCATGTTTATGCCATGATAGAGCAACTCCCATCCTATCGTTTAAATATTTAGCTATCGCGACACCTTGCAGAAAATCCCCAGTTCCTTCTGGTATGTTATGATGAATATAAAAATGACCTTGACCATCATTCTTTGCCCATGCAAATTTTGAATTGGATTCCGCGCCTTTGCCCTCGGTAGCTAATATATCGTTAAACCCATCGCCATCAATATCGAATACCGCAGCCACATTATTTACTTTTTCGCCGAAAGGAATGCGCTCCCATGTCACTTCAGGAACAACAGGATTTTTATACCACCAACCACCAGTAATGATATCCCGGAATCCATCGCTATCAAGGTCTGCAGAATATATAAAAATAGATGTCCATGGTTTAGAATCATCTATGACGTGTCGGGTCCACTTTTGTGTGTTAACGTTGCAAGTTAAATTCTCCCATAATTCAACAGACGTATAATCACCTGACCAGTTAGCTCCGAACAGGTCGACATCACCGTCACTTTCGATATCAAATAAGCGCATACTGTGTGAACCATGTTCTGACAGTATTTGTTTATACCATTTGGAACCATTTCCATAATTCTTGTAAATTACAACTTCGTCCGGGTCTTTCCCCTGGTGCATTTCAGCTGTGACAATGTCAATATCTCCATCATTATCCATATCTTCAGCACCCACAAAATGATGAACGGTTTCGACATTATCAACAACAATATGCTCTTTCCATGTCATGGTTCTATCAAGCGGTGCTTCAAACCATGAGATATGATAATAATCTCCTTCTTTCTCTGCTGGAGAAAGGATAATGTCTGTCCTGTTATCGTTATTTATATCCGCGATAGTTATATAGGTATGCGGCCATTTCCAGGTGTCACCATAAGTGTAAGCTATCCAGTCTTTCTCATTTATTTTACCTGGATTCTTATACCATTGATTATTCACAATAATATCGGATTTATTGTCGCCATCGATATCTGCAACAGCCAGCCCTTCTCCATCAGGCACAGGCAAAATGAACGAATCCCAATTTATTGAATTGTTATTTTTAAGAATTGTTATTGTTTTACCTGATCCCCCAAAGGCACTTTGGTCGCGCGCAACCACATCCAAATCACCATCAAGATCGAAATCATCAAGCTCAAGATCATGGAATTGTTTATGTGCTATTTGATTTGGTTCCCAGTGTGGGTTTTTAAACCACACAATCCCATCCTTTGTAAGACTGACAATATCAGTTAAACCATCATTATCTACATCTGCCAGCTCATGATCAGTAGTAAATTTATATCCAGTCGCAATGAGGCTTTTTTTCTTACTATTTCCATCATACCAGTAGAGATCTTTTGAGCCATAGCCACTAACAACCATATCAATTATTCCATCATTATTAATATCTCCAACTGACTTACCCCAGGGCTCATCTGGTGATTTATTGTCTATTAAATGATGATTGAATTGAATCTTTGATGCTGAAAAATCTTTGTCTTTAGTTTTATTAACTACCTGATATGCAGTTAATCCTATAATTATTACAATAGGTAAAATATAGCTTTTGTTCCTTAAGCTTTTCTGCAAGAAACTTATCCTCTCTCAGCGCGAGCAAAGACACAGCATAATCTGAATAAAAATATTAAAATTATTTTTTGAGTGTATTTCTTTCATTTAATCAATTGTTAGTCGTAAACATTTATTTCCGGTATAGGAACAACGAATTTACCGCCCCATTCACGCACATATTCTAATTGTTTCATAATCTCAGTTTTAAGATTCCAGGGTAATATAAATATATAATCCGGCTTTGTTTCTTTTATTACATCAGGCGACAAGATTGGGATATGTGTTCCCGGAGTATATCTTCCCTGTTTGTGAGGACTTCTATCGACTGTGTAATCGAGAAAATCTCGTCGTATACCACAATAGTTTAGCAATGTGTTCCCTTTTCCTGGTGCACCATAACCCGCAACTGATTTACCTTCCCTTTTTGCTTTTATAAGAAAATCGAGTATATTACGTTTCGTTTTCCTCACATTCTCTTCGAAATCAGTATATTTTCTTAGTGTAGAAAATCCTTCGTCCACTTCGCGCCGTAATAATTCTTCAGCTCGGGTTGACATGGATTTTGTTTTATCTTGTTCATGACACGCATAAATTCGAATTGATCCACCGTGAGTTGGTATTTCCTCAACGTCAAATAATTTCAAACCGTGGTGATTGAATATGTTTGTAACGGCCAGGAAGGACAAGTAAGAAAAGTGCTCGTGATATATAGTATCAAACTGATTGTATCTCATAAGCTGATATAAATGAGGAAACTCCATGGTAATAACACCATTTTCACTCAGCAATTCTTTCATGCCAGACACAAAATCATTTATATCAGGGACATGTGCCAGCACATTATTACCTAGCAACAAATCCGGTTTACCATATTTTGAGGCAATCATTTTTGCCGTTTCTTGCCCAAAAAACTCTGTAATACTGTTAACGCCTTTTTCTTTCGCAGCCTCAGCACAATTCTTGGCTGGCTCTATCCCATAACATGGAATTCCCTTATTTACAAAATGCTGTAACAAATAACCATCATTACTGGCTATTTCCATAACCAGACTTGAGTTTGTATAGTTATATTTTTCTGTAATCATATCGACATATTTTCCAGCATGCTCAACCCAACTGTCCGAGTATGATGAAAAGTATGCGTACTCATTCGCGAAAATTTGTTCAGGGGCAACAAATTCTTCTAATTGAACCAGAAAACATTCTTCACATACGTAAGCATGCAATGGATAAAATGGCTCCATATTATTGAGCTCATGCGGTTCTATATGTGTCTGGCACAAGGGTGACATACCAAGATCTACCATAGTGAACTTCAATTCAGATGAACAGAAACGACATTTTGCTGATGTTCCCGTATCTACAGCGAAGTATTCATTGTTTTTATGGTTCATGACTAATGGCCCTTAAACATAATTTTAATTTCTATTTACTGTTATGAGTTGTGAGTTTATGGTAATATTTTTGTAGCATTTCTCGAAGGTCGTTTGCCAGCTTGTTTCTAGACCACCTAAGTTGCTTGAAATAATATCTATATAAACATTTTTTCTCACGCAACCTTAAGGGCGTGCGTTTAATGCCCTTGAGATATGCATATTGAAGTTTAAATGTTTGAAATAACATCAGATTTTTCATTTCTGGATCGTAGTGCTTGACTACTTCTTCTGCGCTCTTCAAATGCGTCGCAGTTTTTTCGTCCATTCTCCTGTAAAAATACGAGTTTGGTACTTCATAGAATTTACCACGCAGTGCCAGCTCAGCCATGAGTACTGTGTCAGACGAATAATAGGGTTTAATCAAATCAGTATCTGCTAATGCCTCTCTGCGTATCACACCATTCATAACGTTATTTAACCTGACTCTTTCCAGAAACTTTTCGTACCTCCGACAGGGACTTTCATCAGTCAAATGCAGATCATCATAAACTATCTCTGCGTCCTGAATTGATGTCTGGAATAGCTTGGTTTTAGGAAAAGCGATTACGACATCAGGATATCGCTCGAGAATGTTGACGCAATTCTTCAAGAAGTCTGGATCAATGAGATCATTGCAAGAGGCCCATTTAAAATATTTGCCACTTGATTTGAGGTATACCGCGTTATAATTATCAGATGCACCTATGTTCCTGGAATTTCGAATATACTTTATTCGCTTGTCTCTCGAGGCATAATCTTTACAGATTTCCTGGGAACGATCTGTGGAAGCATTGTCTGAGATTACCAATTCCAGATCGGCAAAACTTTGAGCAAGCACAGACTCAATTGCCTCGCAAATGAACTCTTCACCATTATAGACAGGCATTCCTACGCTAACTGTTGGCATAAAGTTACTCCCTCAGTTCCCCTTACCAGTCCAATAACTAAATTTAACTATTTGCATTTTTCCGTAAACCATTAAGTATCTATTTATTACTTACAATAGAGTAATAATATGATCATACTGTGCGTTTAGCGCTTCGCGGTATTCCTGGTTTTTTAATCGGATTTTACTTGATTCTTTTAGATACTCATTTTCTATACTATTTAACCTGGATGTAAGATCATCGACTTCGAAGTCATCGAGATCTACAGCATAATTGCCCTGTCCCATATCCTCCAGAAGGTCTTTTGTCTTTCTGTAATAACAGATTCCAAGAGTGGGTTTTCCTGCGAGTAAAGATAAGACCGTCCCGTGGAATCGTGTGGTGACGGCAATATCTGCTGTTGCCAGAATATCCATTAATTCGAATATGGTTCGACCTGATTTTTTAACGTCTGCCAGATCATGTTCATTTCCGGTAGTCTCGATTAATCTGTCAACAACATCTTTAATGACATTCTCATCTTTCGGTTGAGTGGCAAAAAAGAAAACCCTGTATCCCTGGCGAATGATACCTGATGCAAATTCTGACAATTTATTTACATAAGCATTGTATTTAGTATCATCTGTAATGCACCAATATCTACTGTCATACATTGGCATGGGATTGATCGCAACAACTGGCTTTCTTTCATTACGCTGTGTGTCATTTGAATTCTGTTCAGCAACATTAAACTTTAAACTATGGGCAAGATCGGGAAACACAGAGCCTTGACCTGTATATCCGGCTGACTTTATTAATTTTTTTGAGGCCAAATCCCTGAAAGACACATAATTTGCAAACTTAAGGGCCCATCGAATTAAACGTTTACTCAGTCGAGAATCAAGTGGACCAGCGCCGACACTAATATAGTAAATTGAGGCACCTGATATTTTTGCAAGAACTGACCATTTTAATAAGGTGTAGGGGAATCCCCACGGCCCTCCAAAGTTGTCGAGAAACTGGTTGGACCCGGTTATGAATAAGGCATCCAGTTTTTTAACAATTTTATAAGATCGATATAAAAACTTTATTTCCTCAATCAATTGAGAAACAAGAGAGACCAGTTTTGATATAATTTTTAATGCATAATTTAATAATGGTATTTTTTTAAATGTACTTTTAATATCTACAGCGCTTGTAATATTTATATTTCGATTACTATTTAACAAATCAGATGACGACTTATCATTTTCAATCTTCTCCGGTATACAGGTTTCGATATGATTCTCTTCCTTTCGATAGCGGATGGGAAAAGACGGTATGCTATACCTCTTCTCTGTATCACTCGGATTGATTGAAAATCCATAAAGTATTAAATTTGGTAAACGTTCTTTTAGATTTTGTATGGTTGCCTCGATTATTGCTTCATCTCCCAAATTTTCATTCCCATAGTGACCAAAAATTCCAATCCTGACTGTTTTATCTGACGTTACCACTAATCATCCCTATACACTTGTTAAAATAATCAATATTTGAAATATATCTGCCTTACACATCAATATTTAATCGAGCAGTTATATATTCTTGTCATATCTGGAATTAATCCAGATTCAATATTTTTATTTAGTATCCAGCCTATCTATTGCGTAATAATCCAGACTTGTTTCATTAAAGCAGTAATTACACTTTGACCGGGTTCCCGCATGAATACTAATATTCTGAACAACTCGAAAGAACTATGATATCGTTCTTTAGTAATAGCTGATATTCCATCCATCCCGAATCAGCCGTACACAGGATAATAAATTTCTGACTTGTATATTTTAAAGAAAGTTACGTCTGGGAAGGATTAAATCGAAAGATTACGAAATATGGTGTATGCCAAACCTCATATTTTCAACTAATTTATTATACCCATATAAACTTATAATATACTGAATTATCTGGATTAAAATTTGTCTCGAACTCTACTTGCGTGCAAGGACGCTGTAATTGGTTGTCAATTTGTCATTGCCATGACTGAATTTATCAAGGTTTTTTCCTGCGATATTTGTAAATGGGATAAGCGTTTTTCTCAATACTCTCCGGAACAGTTCTTTCTCTACATATATATTCATACAGACATTTAGCGTACGAAATAAACCGGCATAAGAATGGCCTTCTGGCTCTATGATTACGTCTGAAAAGTCTGAAAGAAGTGTTTTTAGACCATCAGGTAGAAATCGCCACCGTTCATCATGATGACGAGGAAACAATGCAGGGACACTGAGAAAGAGGTATGCCCCTGGCTTCAATACGCGGTGTATTTCTGCTACCACCGCAGTGGGGTTTTTCACATAGTTTAATACCTGAGTACATATTACTACGTCGAATTTCTGATCAGGAAAAGGAAGGGTTTCACCAATACCTATCACATCGAGCAATCCTTCAAACTGTGGATCAATTGCCACATACAATCTGGTTTGCGTGTCTATCAATTTCCGATATGGCTGTATTCTCCCTCCCACATCCAGAACGTACAAATCATTTCCTGTTATATAATTACTCAGCCAGTTAGAGAATATCTTTTTTCTCTCTCGGTAGATCAAATAATCCGGGTTGCTGAGGTGCGGGTTATAACGCTCTTCACCAAGCAGTTTGGCACCGTCCCTGTGACGTCTGATATCAGACATACCGGTATCTGTAGTTTTATAATATTTATATGAAGGTGCTTCTTCCATTTCGACCTCATAATATATTTAGTGCTGACAGACTGTTAAATATGACTACCGAATTGATATTGTTAATAAATTTCACATATCTTAATTATAAGATATTAAGAAAATATTAAAAACAGGCGGGTTACCTCTTAACATAATCATTATTTCTATAGTTTAAACCTAGCATAGTTAATGACTAATTATTTTCAATTTATCTTAACGTCAGGATAAATTAAAACAAACGTGATTAAACAAAGCTCCGGGTTAATACTTATTATTTACAATGATTCCGTGAGATATTGTATGCATTTGATTTAATAGATGTTTTTCAGAGTTAATAGCGGTTTAAATCTCCAGGACCATTTCAGTATGCAACACTCATTAGTCTCGCTTTACGGTCAGAAGCCCTTAATGCTTCAAAATTTTCTGGAAACCCGTCTGGAACAATTAGTCAGCATATTTGGATCAGTATTTTCTCCTTATTCTATGGATCAAATTCACGCCACTATTTGTGGTCTGGAACATATTATGCTCAATGGTTTGTTCGTCAATTTAAATTTTTATACTTTGCGAAATGAGAAAAGAATCATGCATATGGCTGAATTATTACAACATCTTCGATCTTCTGAAATATTACCCATTGACGTACGTATCGGGGGATATAAATCTGCTGATAATTATGGTTTTACCAGCAATGGTAAACATCCATATGAGCGTTCATTTTTAATAAACGATGATAAAGTTGTAATGATGGGATGGCCTGTTCGGAATGGAATTCCGGCATATGATTTGGCTAATTTTCGAAAATCATTTGAAAAATACAACGTTTTGCATAAATGGCACAAGACTTCAAATGATCTGGATAATGATTTCTATTTTGTTTTAGGTAAAATAGATCCCGAGATGCTGCGCAATGATGAAATAAGAACAAAAGAACATTGCGTTAGAAATACATTATCAACTAGCGCACCTTTTGATATAAGAATTGATATGGGGACATTGTCAATTGTCAGCTACAAGAAACCAGACTTACCTGCTTCCAGCACTAATAATATTTTATTAGACAACTTTACAGACACGGAAATTAATAATCTACTTGATACTGTTTGGCATCGTTGAATTCAGGTAAAATATTCTACCTCGTTCCAATGCCAATTGATCCATTTCAATATATTATTAACCGGTATTAATATTTGTTTCACTGCAATTAATGTCTTGACAAGTAATTGTCTATTTTATCGAACATATATTGACTAAATGGTATTGAACAAGTAAATGCTGGTGAAACGGCATTCAGAATATGAAAGGACGCGGAATCTCCCTCATATATAAAATCCATTTCCAGTTTTCTTTTTTCAGTGTTAAACAATTGCGCTCGAATCCCTGCCGGCCCACGACTCTTGTAATTCTTTATTTCTATATTTTCTGCTATTCTGGAACCCTGTTTTACCATATATGGCCGTAAGTATTTTAGCATTTCCACTAATGCCAGATCACGAAATCCAAATTCATTCCGAAAAAATAAACTAATTTCTTTAAGAGTAATATCTGCTAATTCTTTCAGATTAAAGTTTTCAAACCCATTATAATGCTCTCGCCAAAATGCAGGAATGGCTGTTGGTCCCAGTTTTATTTTACCATTTACAGCAATAGTAAAATGGACTCCAAGAAATGGATTATTAAGATCTGGTACTGGATATATATTTGTCCTTATACTTCCCGGTTGTTCACTGCCTATTAAATACAGCCCTTTAAATGGAAGAATTGTATGATTTTGTGAGAATTCATATTCCTTTGCTATTTTATCGGCATATAATCCTGCTGAATTTATAACATATCCAGCGTTGATAAAACCATTATTCGTTTTGATACCGTCTTTTGTTTTCTTCAGAAATGTCGTATTCGGTAATATAGTTACACCCAGAGATTTAGCGTCTTTAAGCAAAGATGCCATGACTTGTTTAGGATCTACAGAAGAGGTTGTTGGTGACCATAATGCATTCTCATATGTTTTTACTCTCGGCTCTATTTCTTTTGCCTCTTTTTCAGTTATTTTATATATTTCTACCTGGTTGTGTTCACCTCTGTTGTGCAAAATATCCAGCGTATTAAGTTCAGCCTCATTTTTCGCGACCACAAGCTTGCCACATCTATTTATATTTAGGCTATTTTCCAAACAATAGTTTGTCAGCGCGCTATTACCATCACGTGTGAATTTCGCTTTGAGACTGTCATTTGTATAATAAAAACCCGCATGCAAAACCCCACTATTTCTACCGCTTGCATGAATTCCAATATCAGGTTCTTTTTCAATTAAAATTACATTGCAGTCCGGGTAGCGTTTACGCGCCAATATCGCCATATTGATGCCAATTACCCCACCACCGATAACAAGAAAGTCTGCGTTAATACACGGCATATAAATACTGTTTTTAATTTTTCTATAGGTTTTTAGTGTAATGAATACGCCATGGCATTTCAGGGTAAACGCTCAAAGGCCCCGAAATCAATCGGCCCATTCTGCTTTCTTGGTCTGGATTTGCTATTATGCAGATATTCATAATCAACAGCGACTTTTTCACCTTCGAATTCTTTTAACTCCGCACCCTTATCAATCGCTTCCGAATCTTTTGATAGTCTGTAATCCAGTTTTTTTCGGTCTACAAATTCAGGTTTTTCTTTTACGAGATTAAAAACGTCAAGTAAGTCATAGTCAGGCACCTTGCCTTTACCGGCAAAGATGTTATTTATCAGCACCAGATTAGTTCCGTTTTTATTATTTATATATTGCCCACTGCTTCTGTCATTAACAATTGTATTATTGACAAGGAATAAATTGTTTTTTTCGTATTTCAGCCCTTCCAACCCAAATGCTATGATTGCCCAGTTTTCAGCATTCTCTCCTTGCTGGATAGTGTTACCAACAAGATAGGTCTCACCCCCGTTTGGAAAGTCGAGTTGGTAACTCGCCTGACCATCGGTTTCATCCATTATCCTGTTGAACAAAATCCTGTTTTCCCTCGCACGAGATTTTACGTTATGTCCTATATATGCATGATGACTATTGCTGAATCGCAAGGTAAAACTGTTTATCATTCCTATGTAAATATTATGCGTTTTTCCGTCACCCGCACCATTATGCGCAAACTCAGTGTGCTCAATTAAAACGTTATTGTTTTCTTTTTTACCGGTGAGCACACCATTTTCATTATGATGAAAGTAGCAATGACGTATCGTCAAATTAACCCCTTCATGCCGTATACCCGCCCCATTATGATCACTGACTTTCGCACCAGTAAATTCAACATTCTCAATAGTCGTATCATTTCCCTGAATGACCCATAGCGCCTTACCATTTCCAATATTGTCTGTTGCTGAAATTTTAGGACGCCCATTCACACCTTTAATATGCAGGTTATTCTGCTTCCAAATGACCTCGTCTCCGGTATATTTACCGGCAGCATCAATTTCTATGGTGTCACCAGCTATCGCGACAGCGGCAGCTCTGCTTGGTACTGCATACTCTCCAGACGGACCAACTCTTAGCGTACGAGGTTTCCTTTTTTCAATATGCGTTTTATCCACCACAACAGTGCCTGAATCAGTCAGTCCGTTTGTAGTTATATGTTGTTTATTATCTGGTTGAGTTTGCGATTTATTTATTCTGAATTCATCATGTAGCTCACCAGGTGACGGAAGCCCTACATAACCGTCACTGGCGCTGA
>JBECLA010000005.1:0-57572 GCA_040235565.1 Thiohalomonadales bacterium
GTGCAGGGAACTGACGAAGAAATTCGAAACCGTCCTGAAAGGCCCCTTGTCCGATGTGCTTGCGGAACTGGCCGGCGACGCGAACCAGGGCCGCGGCGAGTTCGTGGTAATCGTCGCCGGCCACGAAGACAGCGAGGACGCCGCGCTCGCCAGCGCCCACCAGATGGCCCTGGCCCTGCTGGAGTTCCTGCCGGCCTCCCAGGCCGCGAGGGTGGCGGCCCAGCTGAACGGCGTGCCGCGCCGGGCGGTTTACCGGTTGCTGGAGAAGTAAAAAGGGGTCAGGTACATTTAATCGCGGAGTGATTAAATGTACCTGACCCCTTTTTACGAAGTTCAAAAAAGAGCCGGCCGATAAGCCGGGTTCTGTCGGGGGCAATCATTCATCTGGGATTGCTGTCACCAGCATCCTCAAGCGACCTACCCGAAGACACCGCGGGCCGCGATATCGTCTTCCTATTTGGTCTTGCTCCAGGTGGGGTTTTCCATGCCGCATACTGTTACCAGATGCGCGGTGCGCTCTTACCGCACCATTTCACCCTTACCCTTACCCACGGATGGGTCCGGGCGGTATATTTTCTGTTGCACTTTCCGTAGGCTCGCGCCTCCCAGGTGTTACCTGGCACCCTGCCCTGTGGAGCCCGGACTTTCCTCCCCGTCAACATGACGGAGCGACTGTCTGGCCAACTCCCGCTGGTAGTTTACTCCGACAAGCTTAGTCTGAACTAGTTTCTTGCAGGGCCAATTGATACAGCAGATTTTTTTTCACTCCGGTGATTTCAGCCGTCAGACTGGTTGCCTGTTTGACGGAAAGTTGGCGTAACAGAATCTTCAACATCCGTTCTGTTGCGTCATCGATACCGCCATGTGTCTCCGGACTGGCGCCCTGCACCAGGATGACCATTTCACCCTTTTGCTGGTTCTCATCGGCACTCACCTGTTGAATTACCTCCGCGAGACTGCCACGCAGAAAAGTTTCAAAGCGTTTGGTTAATTCCCGCGCCAGCACCACTTGCCGATCCGCGCCATAAACCGTTTGCATATCCGTCAGGGTGGCGAGGATACGATGCGGAGCCTCGAAAAAAACCAGGGTTGGAGTCACCGATCGCAATGTTTCCAGTCGTCGGCAACGGGCGGGGGATTTAGTCGGCAAGAAACCTTCAAAACAAAATCGATCCGTGGGTAATCCGGCCGCCGACAAGGCAGCCATAATGGCACTGGGACCCGGAACCGGAATAACACGTAATCCCTGCCTTGCCGCTTCGCGCACCAGATGAAAGCCGGGATCGCTCAACAATGGTGTGCCGGCATCGGATACCAGGGCAATACTCTCGTCCTGCGCCAGGCGCGCCAATAACCCTGCCGTCACTTTACGTTCATTGTGTTCATGCAACGCCAGACACTCGGTGTTAAGGTCGAACTGTTGCAGTAATTGGCGTGTATGTCGGGTATCTTCAGCGGCGATTAAAGTCACATTACCTAACACCTCAATGGCGCGTTGTGACATATCCCCCAGATTCCCGATGGGGGTTGCGACAACATATAAAGCACCCTTTTCCAATATCACGTTATAATCCGAAGCGGCGGTAAATTGACTGTAATTTAAGAGTGTACACAAGACAATGATGCAACGTTTGGCTTTTCTTTTCCTCCTGGCAGGTCTGGTTTTAATGACCGGCTGTGCTGTCGGTCCACAACGCGCCGCGGATGATCAGGCCGAGGCAGAAAAACTGTTCGCCCTGGCAGAATATCAACAAGCCGCACAGTCCTTTCTTGGCCTGTCGCAACAGGCCGATGCAACCCAACGCCCTATATTGCTGCTACGCGCCAGTGCCGCCTTTGCCCGCGCGGATAATCTGTATCGTTCGCGTCAGATTCTCAAATCCGTCACGATAGATCCCCGCAATCCGACACAGGTCTTGTTGTATCAATTGGCCGAATCACACATTGCACTGATGGAACGTCGCCCCGATGATGTGTTGCTGGTATTAAGTACCGCACCTTCTTCTGCTATCGCCGCACCCTATGCGGCAGATTATTATCATGCCCGCGCCGAGGCCTATACCATGCTGGGGAATCGCCTGGAAACAGCACGGGAGCTGGTGCGCAGGGAACCGTATCTCAGCGACCCGACGGTGATCGAAGCAAATCAGCAGGCCATCTGGCAGGCCCTGGCCATGTTATCGGAACGGGCCCTGCAGCAACTGCGGACTAACCCGCCACCGGATGTATTAAGTGGCTGGATGCAACTGGTACAAATTACCAAGGCCTATCAACTTCATCCAACCAGTCTCAAACAGGCGGTGATTCGCTGGCAAGAAGCCTACCCGAACCATCCGGTACAACCTGCGTTGCTGAGTGAACTGATGGAACGACGCCAGGAAGATATTGTCACGCCGGCCAGCATTGCCCTGATGTTACCGTTAAGCGGTAAATTCGCGACCGCCGCAGCTGCGGTGCAGGATGGATTTCTGGCGGCTTATTATTCGCGTAATCCGAAAATCACCCAGACAATTCGTGTTTATGACACGGACAGTGGCATGGATATTCAGAGTCTGTATAAACAGGCTGTTAACGAAGGCGCCCAGTTTATTGTTGGTCCGCTGGATAAAGACCGGATTGAACAACTGGCTGATAGCGAAGATTTACCCGTCCCCACCCTGGCGCTGAATTATGTGGATCGCCAGGAGGTCCCCGCAAAGCTGTATCAGTTCGGACTTTCACCCGAAGAGGAAGCCATACAGGTTGCTGAACGCACCTGGCTGGACGGCCATGTGAATGCCGCCGTATTGGTCCCGATCGGTCCCTGGGGAGAACGGGTAGCCGCGGCGTTTAAAACACGCTGGGAAGAAATCGGCGGCCGGGTTGTGGAACAACAATCTTACAATGCGGCGCGTAACGATTATTCAACCCCCATCCGCATGCTGCTGAATATCGATGAGAGTCAGCGTCGTTATCGCAGTCTTGCCAACCTGTTAAATCAGAATCTGAAATTTACCGCACGGCGCCGTGATGACGTCGACTTTATCTTTCTTGCGGCTTATCCACGCCAGGCCCGACAAATTCGACCGCAATTGAAATTTTATCATGCTACCGATTTGCCGGTGTATGCCACTTCGCATGTCTTCACCGGCAACCTGAATCCGGAACGTGATCGCGATATGGATGGCCTGATGTTTGGTGACATGCCCTGGGTGTTAACCGGTAACACATCTCATCGTGGTTTACGGGCAGAGATTGAACCGTATATTTCTCCCGCTGGTAATCGTTTACAGCGCCTGTATGCCCTGGGAATTGATAGTTTCAATATCATCGCCGCCCTGTCACCACTCAAACAGTACCCGTATCAACGTTATGACGGGGAAACCGGCAGTCTCAGTCTGGATCTCAAACAACGCCTGCATCGTCAACTCACCTGGGTCCGTTTTCGCAGTGGTCGCCCGGTATCCCTTGACGAAGCAACGCAGTAACAACAGTGGCAAAGAAACTGAGCAGCATGCAGATCGGCAACGCCGCCGAAACGCTGGCCTGCGATTATCTGCAACAACATGGTCTGGCTCTGCTCGAGCGGAATTATCGCGCCAAGTATGGTGAGCTGGATCTGATCATGCGTGATCAAAACCAGACCGTGTTTGTGGAGGTCCGTTATCGTCGCAATCATCGCTTTGGTAGCGGCGCGGACAGTATCCAATCAGCCAAACAGGGCAAACTGCAGAAAACCGCTTTATACTATTTACAGCAACATCCCAAACTGGCCAGACAACCCGTACGTTTCGACGTTGTTTCCATTTCAACAATGGAGGGCCAACCTGATATTGACTGGATCAAAGATGCTTTCCAGGCAGAGGATTAAACGTGAGTATTCGTGAGCAGGTCATAGCCCTTTTTAACGCCAGTATCGAGGCCAAACAGGCAGCCAGGGATACGCTGGCAGCTCCCATTGCAACCGCCGTTGAACGGATGACACAAGCATTCAAAACCGGCAACAAAATCCTCAGTTGTGGCAATGGTGGCTCGGCGGCGGATGCGCAACATTTTTCCGCCGAGATGGTATGCCGGTTTGAGCGGGAGCGGCCCGGTCTGCCGGCCGTGGCATTAACCACTGACACATCCGCCCTGACGGCCATTTCCAATGACTATGACTATAATGAAGTGTTCGCCAAACAGGTGAATGCCCTCGGTCAGGCCGGGGATATTCTGCTCGCCATCTCAACCAGCGGCAATTCTGCCAATGTTGTTCGGGCAATCGAAGCCGCCCATGAAAAAGGCTTGACCGTGGTTGCCATGACGGGACGGAATGGCGGCAAGATCGCCAGCCAGTTGCAGAATAATGACGTTGAGATCCGCGTACCGGCAAACTCCACGGCCCGTATCCAGGAAGTCCATTTACTGACACTTCACTGTCTGTGTGATCAAATTGATGAAGTATTGTTCGGTTAACTCACCTTGCCTGATGTCACTCCACTTTCTACCCTGCCACCGTCCGCATTAAGCGCGTTACAGGAACAGCTTGGGACCGAAAATATCCTCACCGAAGAGACGGAACGCTGGAGTTACGGTTATGACAATAGTCGTCGCCAGGGATTGCCTGATGTCGTGGTCTTTCCCCTGACGCATGACGATGTTGTCACCATCGTCACGATCTGTAACCAGCACCGTGTCCCGCTTGTGGCCCGTGGCCGCGGCACCGGCACCACCGGCGCCACAGTGCCTTTAAATGGCGGCCTGGTGCTTTCCACCGAACGCATGAACAAGATCATCAGTCTCGACCCGGCCAACCGGAGCATGATCGTCCAGCCCGGCGTGCTGAACCAGTCCGTCCAGAATGTGGCTGCTGAGCAAGGTTTCTTCTGGCCACCCGACCCCACCAGTGCGGCGTATTGTACGATCGGCGGTAACCTGGCGTATAACTCGGCAGGACCCCGGGCAGTGAAGTACGGAACCCCCCGGGAAAATGTGTTTGGCTTGCGGGCAGTCACCGGAAATGGCGATACCATTCGCACCGGCGTGTACACCAGCAAGGGCGTGGTGGGTTATGACCTGACGCGCCTGTTAATCGGCTCGGAAGGGACCCTGGCGATCATTACCGAGGCCACTCTGAAACTCACCCCGTTGCCAGAAGCAAAACGCACCCTGCAGGCCATCTACCGGGATATCGAATCCGCCGCCGAAGCCGTCAGCGCCATCATGGCGCAACCGTTAATTCCCTGTGCTCTGGAATTTATTGATGGCCAGGCCATCGAGATGATCCGTGATTATTCCACCGCCAGGTTACCGCAAGAGGCAGGGGCGCTGTTAATGATTGAAACCGATGGCCCGCAGTCGCAACTTGACCATGCAGTTGAAGCCCTGCGCCTGGCGGCAACCAATGACGGCCTGCTGCAACTCCACTGTGCGAACAGTCCGGAGGAAGTTGCCGCACTGTGGGCCACCCGCAAGGCCCTGTCACCGGCGCTGCGTAATGTGGCACCAAAAAAGATCAATGAGGATGTGGTGGTGCCGGTTTCCAAGATCCCGCCATTGATACGCGGTCTGGAGCAACTGTCCCGGCAATATGCGATTCCGATTATCAATTTTGGTCATGCGGGAAATGGCAACATTCATGTCAACCTGTTGATTGATCCTGACGATCCGCTACAAATGCAGAATGCCTCTCAATGTCTGGATGCGGTTTTTTCCCTGGTACTGGACTTGGATGGCACGCTTTCAGGTGAACATGGCGTGGGACTGGAGAAACGGGATTTCATCGACCGCGAGATCGACCCGGTCACCCTGGATTTGATGCGGCGTATCAAGCAGCAGTTCGATCCACGGGGAATATTGAATCCCGGCAAAATGTTACCGCCAATCGATAAAGCAGGATCAGTTTAGCCAGGACAGGAACCGGCAAGTGGCTTACTCACTCAATGCTGCCAGGCTTACCTGATAGATCTTGACGTCTTCCATGCTATGGCAGGCTGCAATGATCCGCACAAAGCGGTTTTCATATTCTTTCATCACTGTCAGGGCGATATGCGCGGCGGCCTCTTTGGGATAGGCATAGACGCCGGTGCTAATCGCCGGGAAGGCGATGCTCGCGACGTCATTGTGCAATGCCAGTTCGAATGAACTGCGATAGGCCTGTTCCAGTAATTTTGCTTCACCTTGATCGCCGCCATACCACACCGGCCCAACCGTGCTGATAACCCATCTGGCCGGCAAGTTAAATCCAGGAGAAATCCGTGCTTCACCGGTGGGACAGCCACCGAGGGTCTGGTTATATTCTTTCAGCTTCGGCCCGGCGGCACGATGAATCGCCCCGTCCACGCCCCCGCCGCCGAGCAGCGAATGATTGGCCGCATTGACGATCGCATCCACCGCCAGGGTAGTGATATCGGTTTGCAGGATTTCAATCATAACTCTGGATCTACTCTCCGCATGGGTGCTGGTCACTTGACCAGCTTCAGGCTGGGACGACCGGGTTTATCGGGTTCTGGCGGAGGATTTTCATCTTCCGGCTCATTGAATACCATGCCCTGGCCATTTTCCTTGGCATAGATTGCCAACACCGAGGAAACGGGAAAACTGACATCCATGGCTTTACCGCCAAAGCGGGCATTGAAAGCGATGTAGTCATTCGCCATATCCAGATCGTTTACGGCGACCGGCCCCAGATTCAAAACGATCTTGCCATTTTCAACATACTGCCGCGGCACATGGGTGGCATCACTCTCCGCATTGACCAGCACGTAGGGTGTTAACGCATTGTCGACGATCCATTCATAAATGGCGCGAACAAGATAAGGCTGGCTGGGCGACATTGACATGCTGATTCTGGCTTGCGCTCCGGTGGTTAGTCTTTCATCTCCCGTTCACCTTCCGTCAGGCTTTGCTTGAAAGAGTCCCGATCAAACATGCGCTCGGCATAGTTTATGAGCGGTTTTGCCGAGGGAGGTAACTCAACCCCGTAATACGGCAGGCGCCACAGTAATGGCGCGATCGCACAGTCCATGAGTGAAAATTCATCACTCATAAAAAATGGTTTTTGCTCAAAAATCGGTGAGACACTGGTAAGGCTGTCACGCAGCTCCTTGCGTACCTTGTCACTGGCCTTGGTTTTATCCGAGAGTTGTTTGGCCAGGGAATACCAGTCGCGTTCAATTCGATACAGCATCAGACGCAACTGGGCACGTGACACGGGATCCACCGGCATCAACGGTGGATGGGGAAAGCGTTCATCCAGATATTCCATGATGACATTGGATTCATACAGCACCAGCTCTCTGTCCACCAGCGTGGGGACTTCATTGTAGGGATTAAGGTCCTTGAGGTCATCCGGTGTATCTTTGGGATTTACATTTTGTAATTCGTAATTAATTCCCTTTTCCGCTAAGACGATACGTACCCGGTGACAATAAGGACAGGTATCACCGGAAAACAGCGTCATCGCTAAACGTCGATTGGCAAGCTGCGCCATGGTTTCACTCCGTGGATAATGCTTTACAGACAAACAAGGGGGATGCAGGCATCCCCCTTGAGATTGACAATTCTAATCGTGTCGAATTTCCAGCAACATGACCGTTTAGTGCACGTCTTTCCAGAATTCCTTTTTCATGGCATAGGAAACGACAAACAACAATGCCAGGAATAACAGCACCCACACACCGATGTAATAACGACTGAGCTTCGCGGGTTCACCCATGTACACCATGAAATTCACCAGGTCGCGTACCGCATTATCATATTCCGCTTCACTCATTTTGCCTGGCTGAATCATGTCGTAGCCAACGATACGTTTGGCATCGTTACCGTCATGATCTTTATAAGTCTCATACACCGGTTGCTTTAGACCTTCGAGTTCCCATAACACATGCGGCATGCCGACATCCTTGAACGTTGCATTGTTGACGCCCCAGGGACGTGAAGGGTCCAGATAAAAAGTCCGCAAATACGTGTATAACCAGTCTGCGCCACGGGCCCGCGCTACCACAGTAAGGTCCGGAATCTTGGTACCAAACCATTTTTTGGCATCAGTTGCCGGCATGGCAACTGTCATGGTATCCCCCACCTTATCGGCAGCAAACATGAGGTTTTCCGCCACCTGTTCATCAGTCAGGCCCAGATCCCTGCCCATGCGGTTGTAACGCATGTAAGCCGCAGAATGACAGCTCAGGCAATAATTGACGAACAGTTTCGCCCCGTTCTGTAAAGAAGCCTGGTTATGTAAATCGACATCGGCTTCATCCAGATGAACACCACCACCGGCAGCAAATCCCAGGGCCGGCATCAACGTAATCAAGAGTGCAGTAATTATTTTCTTCATTTTGTCAGCCTCTCAGGAACCGGCTTTTCCTGGTTCAGATTGGTAAACAACGGCGCCAGCAACATAATGGCCATATAGCCTGTCGGGATCAGCCAGCTACTGGTCACCAGTCCCATATTGCCTTCACCGACACGCACCAGATCGTAAATGGAATAGATGCCAACCAGCACGATCAGTGCCGCATAGCTGAAACCCGCACTGCGTGTCTTGCTGTGGAACCACAGCACGAAAAAGAACAGGAAATAGACTTCGGAGAAACGCAATCCCATTTCCGCCAGTACCGGCTCGGGTGGATTCACCCCCAGATAGCCGAGATAGATGAACGACGCGGCAAAGAACAGCAGATTCATGAAATGTAACGGGCTGCGATACCGCATGGACTTGATCGGGTTCTGATCAATCCACGGCAGGAAGAACAGAATGACCACAGCCGCACCCATGGCGATAACCCCCAGGAAGGGATCCGGCACGGCACGCAGAACCGTGTAGAACGGGGTGAAGTACCAGACCGGCGCAATGTGCGCAGGTGTCTTGAGTGGATCCGCCGGGATGAAGTTGGCATGTTCCAGAAAATATCCCCCCATTTCCGGCAGGAAGAACATGGCGGCGGCAAAAAACATCAGGAACACTACGACACCCACGATATCCTTGACCGAGTAATAGGGGTGGAAGGGAATGCCATCGACCGGAATACCGTTGGCATCCTTGTTCTTTTTGATTTCAATGCCGTCCGGGTTATTGGAACCCACTTCGTGCAGAGCAATGACATGCGCCACGATCAGCGCCAGCAGCACCAATGGCACCGCGATGACATGGAAGGCGAAGAAACGATTCAAGGTGGCGTCGGAGATCACATAGTCACCCCGGATCCAGATGGACAGATCCTGTCCGATTACCGGGATCGCACCAAACAGGTTGACGATAACCTGGGCACCCCAGTATGACATCTGACCCCATGGCAACAGATAGCCCATGAAAGCTTCCGCCATCAAGGCCAGATAAATCAACATCCCGAAGATCCACACCAGTTCCCGCGGTTTCTTGAAAGAGCCGTACATCAGGCCGCGGAACATGTGCAGATAGACCACGATGAAAAACGCCGAGGCACCGGTTGAATGCATGTAGCGGATGATCCAGCCACCATTTACATCCCGCATAATGTATTCCACCGAAGCGAAAGCGAGAGTCGCATCCGGCTTATAGTTCATGGTGAGGAAAATACCGGTAACGATCTGGATAACCAGCACCAGCAAAGCGAGAGAACCGAAGAAATACCAGAAATTGAAATTTTTGGGCGCGTAATATTTGGAAAGATGTTCTTCCCACATCTTGGTCATGGGGAAACGCGCATCCACCCATCCCATGAATTCCTGCATCTTACTCATTATGCGGCTCCTTCATCTTTACCAATCAGAAGACGGGTGTCGCTGATGTACATGTGCGGGGGCACCACCAGGTTGGTCGGCGCCGGCACGCCCTGATAGACACGCCCGGCAAGATCAAAACGCGAGCCATGACAGGGACAAAAGAATCCACCGCGCCAGGCCTGGCCCAGATCAGCCGGTGCAATCTCCGGCCGAAATGTCGGGGAACAACCCAGATGGGTACAGATGCCAATAAGAACGACCACTTCCGGCTTGATAGAACGATATTCGTTCTTGGCATACGGCGGTTGTTGCTCAACCTCGGATTCAGGATCCCGCAAGGAATCATCCAGGGTTTTTAAATCGGTGAGATTTTGTTCTGTTCGACGAACCAGCCATACCGGTTTACCACGCCATTCGACTGTCATCATGGCACCGGGCTCGAGCTTGCTGATGTCGGCTTCGACCGGCGCGCCCGCCGCCTGGGCACGGGCACTGGGCCACATTGACGTAACAAAGGGAACCGCCACACCCGCTGCGCCAACCGCGCCCACCACGGTGGTCGCAGCCGTCAGAAAGCGGCGTCGGCTGGTATCAACGCCATCTGTACTCATTAAACATCTCCCCAATTAGGATAGAAAATTCGGTCTCGCGACTTTCACCTGCTTGCCTGCAAAACCCCGGAGCAGGCAGCATTTATGCTGAAAAATTAAACCCACGATTGTGAAGGCCCGAAGTTGGGCGCGCATTGTCGCGGATCGCACTCAAACGGTCAAGGACAAGCTGAATAAACCTTAGTGATTCAATAAGTTAAACGGGATTCGGGATATCGATGAACTGCTGTTCGAGGTCAAATTGCTTTGCCAGATGTTCGGCCAGGGCACGGGCACCATCACGTTCCGTGGCATGATGGCCGGCGGCAAAAAAATGCAGCTTCCCTTCGCGCGCGATGTGGACCGTTGGCTCGGACACCTCACCCGTTAAATAGGCATCGACCCCCAGATTCAGTGCCTGCTCGATATAACCCTGCGCGGCCCCCGTACACCAGGCAATACTCTGTATGACATCCCGACCGGCCGGGATATGCAATGGCGGCTGTCCCAGGCGCTCTTCAAGCCAGGCGGCAAATTCGCTCGCCGGCAGAGGTGTTGCCAGACGCCCGTACAAGCCAAGGGCAGGTTTATCCGGACCAAACTGACCCTCCACGGTGAGCTGGAGGCGCCGGGCCAACTGAACGTTGTTGCCATAAACAGGATGGGCATCAAGTGGCAGATGATAGGCCAGCAGACTGATCTCATGCTCCAGCAGACGTTTAATCCGCTGCTGTTTCAAGCCAACAATCCGGGGATCCTCACCCCGCCAGAAATAGCCGTGGTGAACCAGAATGGCATCCGCCTGTGCGGCGACGGCCGCCTCCAGCAAGGCCTGACTGGCGGTAACGCCACTGACGAGACGTTCTACGCGTGGCTTGCCTTCTACCTGTAAGCCGTTGGGACAATAATCCGGAAAACGCTCGATCTCGAGTAAATCATTGGTATATGCCACGAGTTGTTTCAATTCGACCATGCGTTAGCGCCTTTTTTCGATGTTATGATGTCCGGTAAGAGGTAAAATCCTGTTAACCATCATTCACAAGCATCACGTTCCTGATTCAGTCTTGCACAAATTCTAACCCAAATTCAGTCTCCTCATGCGCATCAATAAATTCATTGTGTTTATTTTCCAGTTTGTCACCATCGGCCTTGCGGCTGCCTTCGTGATTCTATATCTCTATCCACAATTCAAAACGGAGGTGGAACAGGAACAGCGCGTCATCGAGGTCAAAGAAGCCCCCGTCATTGATGGCAGCGTCCCGGCCCTTTCCACCACGACGTATGCCGATGCCGTCGAAAAAGCCGCACCGGCGGTGGTAAATATTTTTACCCAGAAACTGGTCACCGAGCGCGTGCATCCGCTGATGAATGATCCCCTGTTCCGTCATTTCTTCGGGGATAACCAGGGGCCAACACGACAACGACTTGAATCCAGTCTGGGCTCAGGCGTGATTATCAGCCCGGATGGCTACATCCTGACAAACAATCATGTCATCGAAGCCGCGGATGAAATCGAAGTCGCCCTGCGGGATGGGCGCACTGCCTCTGCCAAAATCGTTGGCACGGATCCCGACACCGATCTTGCCATTCTCAAGATCGAACTCGCAGAATTACAGTCCATCACGCTCGGTCATTCACAGTATCTACGGGTTGGTGACGTGGTGCTTGCGATCGGCAATCCTTTCGGGGTCGGCCAGACTGTCACTTCAGGGATCGTCAGTGCCACCGGCCGAAATATGCTGGGGATCAACACCTTTGAAAACTTTATCCAGACCGATGCCGCGATCAATCCCGGTAATTCCGGTGGCGCCCTGATTACCGCTGACGGTAACCTGGTTGGCATTAATACCGCCATCTTTTCCCGTACGGGTGGATCGCAAGGCATCGGCTTTGCCATTCCCATCGATCTGGCCCGAGATGTCATGCAACAAATTATCGAGCACGGTGAAGTCATCCGCGGCTGGTTGGGTGTGGCGATTCAGGATCTGACGGAAGAACTGGCGCAGTCGTTTCAACTCGAATCTCTCGATGGGGTGATTATTTCCAACATCATTCGTGACGGCCCGGCGGATCAGGCCGGACTCAGTCGCGGCGATGTCATCACCCATGTGAATGGCGAAGCCGTTAAGGATGTACGAACCGCCCTGCTCTTGATCAGCCAGGCCCGGCCGGGGACCTCCGTGAAACTCAGCGGTATCCGCGGTGGAGAAAAGTTTGAGGTTGAAGCGACGGTGCTGCAACGACCCAGACAGCAATCCTGATGCTGCAGTCGTAATGATGCGCAGCTAGTGTAATTAAACGACGCTTGGCGCTCAGGCCAGGAGCGGCTTGAGTGCCGCAATGAAAGCCTGATTTTCTGTTGGCGTCCCGACGGTGACGCGCAGACAATCTGTTAACAATCCACCGACCTGATCCAGATTTTTCACCAACACCCCGGCAGATTTGAGCCCCTCAAAAATCAATCCCGCCTGGCCGGCAGGCACACGAAACAGAATGAAGTTGGCGCGGCTGGGATAGACCGTCAGGCCAGGAGTCTGGCGCAGTGCCTGATCCAGCCAGTTACGATCCTGTTTGATTTGTTCGGTCTGGACCTGCCAGACCTCGGCATGTTGCAGGGCAAACTCCGCACTCGCCTGGGTCAGCACATTGATGTTATAGGGGAGACGGACCTTTTCGAACTCATCCAGCCAGGCAGGTGGGCCAGCCAGCAAACCCAGCCGCAAGCCGGCCAGTCCCATTTTGGAAACCGTGCGCATCACCAACAGGTTGTCATAAGCCATGACACTGGGCATAAAACTCTCATCCGCAAACGCATGATAGGCCTCATCGACGATCACCACCCCGGGGCTGGCCTGGACAATAGCCTCGATGTCAGCCGCTTCGAACAGGTTACCGGTGGGATTATTCGGATACGCCAGAAACACAATCGCCGGCTGGTGTTGCGCAATGGCAGTCAGCACTGCGTCTTTATCGAGCGAGAAATCATCCTTTAACGGAATCCCCACATAACGCATACCTGCAAAGGTGGCGATCATGTGATACATGACAAATCCGGGTTCAACCGATAATACGGTGTGTTGTGATGTCGCCATGGCCAGTAACACCATCTGGATGATCTCATCGGAGCCGTTGCCCAACAGGATCCCGGCATCGGCCGGCACTTGCATCGCATGGCGCAGACGCTGTTTCAAATTCTCCGCCGCCGGATCCGGATAACGGTTCAGTTCAACCTGGCGTAACATCTCCAGCCACTGCGCGATCATGTCCGCTGGCCAACCGTAAGGATTTTCCATGGCATCCAGTTTGATCAGCCCGGACGCATCCGGGACATGATAGGCATTGAGGGCACGGATTTCCGGCCGGACCCAGCGCGCGACTCTGTCGCGCAGGGAAGAGGAACGAGGAGCGAGGGGGGAGGTCTTGTCGGTCATGGGATTAGTCTGTTGACACCGCGATTGAACGACGCTTTGAAGACTCGTGTCTATATTCTTTCGTCATTGGTTGAACATTGACCTTGGAAGGTCCTTCAAGGTTGTTTGTCTCATCAGCGAGGCCGCAGCAACTCCAGCTGTTTGCTCCAGGCCAATGGGAAGCGGTACCCAAAAGTTATCCTGTCACCTTGTCCCTAGTTACTCGTGCCTTGCTTGATCCGGTATTCGGCCGACCGGGCATGCGCCGTCAGGCTTTCCCCTCGCGCCAGGACCGAGGCGACTTTCCCCAATTCGGACGCACCCTCGGCGGAACACATGATCAGGCTGGAACGTTTTTGAAAGTCGTATACCCCGAGCGGTGAGCTGAAGCGCGCCGTGCGAGAGGTAGGTAAAACATGATTGGGACCCGCGCAATAGTCGCCAAGCGCCTCGGCTGTATAGCGCCCCATAAAAATCGCGCCGGCATGTCGAATCCGTTTAGCCATGGTTTGCGGATCCTCGACCGACAGTTCCAGGTGCTCGGGAGCGATAAAATTCGCCACTTCCACCGCCTGCGCCATATCCGCCACTTCGATCAGGGCGCCACGCGTCGTCAGGGAGGCCCGGATAATCTCCTGCCGTTCCATTTCCAGCACCAGTTTTTCGATACTGGCCTGGACCTGGTCAAGAAAGACGCTGTCAGGCGAAACCAGAATTGACTGCGCGTCTTCATCGTGTTCCGCCTGGGAAAACAGATCCATCGCAATCCAGTCCGGATCCGTGTTGCCGTCACAAACCACCAGGATTTCCGACGGTCCGGCAATCATGTCGATACCGACCCGACCAAAGACCATGGACTTGGCGGTTGCGACATAAATATTCCCCGGGCCGACGATCTTGTCCACCTGCGGTACCGTTTCGGTCCCGTAGGCCATTGCCGCCACCGCCTGGGCCCCGCCGATGGTAAACACCCGATTTACGCCGGCAATCCGGGCAGCCGCCAGAACCAGTTCATTCACTTCACCATCCGGGGTGGGTACCACCATGATGATTTCCTCCACCCCGGCCACATGTGCCGGGATGGCGTTCATCAATACCGAGGAGGGATAGGTTGCCTTGCCACCGGGCACGTACAAACCGACCCGATCGAGCGGCGTCACCTGTTGACCAAGCAAGGTGCCATCGGCTTCGGTATAGGACCAGGATTCCGTTTTTTGATGCTGGTGATAACTGCGCAAGCGTTCGGCCGCCAGTTCCAGCGCCTCACGTTGATCCGTGGGGATGGCCGCCAGAGCGGCATCCAGCCGCGAGGGATCGAGCGTCAGATCGGCCATGCTACGGGCCTGCATGCGATCGAATCGATTGGTGTAATCGACCACGGCGGCATCACCGTGCAACTGGATGGCCTGGATGATTTCCCGTACCGTGCCGGAAACGGCTTCATCAGAAACACTTTCCCATGCCAGCAAATTATCCAGCTGAGACCAGAAATCGGGGGAGGAGGTTTGGAGTCGTTTAATATCCAACATATTATTCACCGTTCACGGCTTCCGCCATCAAATCAATGAATGTCTTGACCTTGTCATGTTTCATTTTCATGGAGGCCTTGTTCACTATGAGACGCGAGCTGATATCCGCCATGTGTTCAAGCGGCTCCAGTCCGTTGGCCTTGAGGGTATTGCCGGTATCAACCAGATCCACAATGCGGTCCGCCAGACCCACCAACGGCGCAAGTTCCATCGAACCATACAACTTGATGATTTCAACCTGCTGGCCCTGTTCGGCAAAATACGCGCGCGCGCAATTGACATATTTGGTGGCGATACGCAGTCGCCCGTTCAGCCGGGGGGCATCTTTGGGGCCGGCAATCATCATGCGGCACCGGGCAATCCTTAAATCCAGCGGTTCATACAAACCGTCGCCGCCGTGTTCCATCAATACATCCTTGCCCGCGACACCCAGATCCGCTGCACCGTACTGCACATAGGTTGGTACATCGGTGGTGCGAATAATGACCAGTTTGACATCCGCTTGATTGGTATCGAGGATCAACTTCCGGCTGGTTTCCGGATCGTCAACAGGTTCAATCCCGGCATGCTTCAGCAAGGGCAAGGTCTCCTTGAAGATGCGACCTTTCGATAAAGCAATGGTTAAACGAGGTTCCATAAACATTTCCGGTTTCATAATCAGTGACTGTAAACGCTGGTCAGGATGGGACGCGTCGAATACGTGCACCGAGTTGCTGTAATTTTTCCTCAATACACTCATAACCGCGATCGATATGATAGATACGTTCCACCACGGTTTGCCCCTCGGCCACCAGCCCCGCCAGTACCAGGCTGGCCGAGGCTCGCAGGTCAGTCGCCATTACCGGCGCACCGGTCAGTTTCTCCACCCCGTTACAAAACGCAGTATTGCCCTTGAGAGTAATGTCCGCGCCCATGCGTTGCAGTTCCAGGATATGCATAAAGCGGTTTTCAAATACCGTCTCCGTGATCACCCCGTGACCGCTGCCGATGGCATTTAACACCGAGAACTGGGCCTGCATGTCCGTGGGAAAGGCCGGATAAGGTGCCGTACTGACATCCACGCAGCGGGGGCGTTTTCCCTGCATATCGAGACTGATCCAGTCATCTCCCGTTTCAATCGTGGCGCCGGCTTCCTGTAATTTGGACAATACGGCATCCAGCGTCGTGGGATCGGTGTCCTTGAGTTTGACTTTGCCACCCGTAATCGCCGCCGCCACAAGAAAGGTACCGGTTTCGATACGATCGGGTAACACGTTGTAATGGGTGCCGTGTAATCTTTCGACACCCTGAATCTTGATGGTATCGGTACCCGCGCCTTCAATCTGCGCACCCATACTATTCAGACAATTCGCCAGGTCGCTGACTTCCGGTTCCCGTGCGGCATTTTCAATGATGCTGGTCCCTTCTGCCAGGGTCGCCGCCATCATCAGGTTTTCCGTCCCGGTAACCGTCACCAGGTCCATGACCAGTTTGGCGCCTTTCAGTCGTTTGGCCCTGGCCTTGATATAGCCATTTTCCACACTGATATCGGCACCCATGGCTTCCAGGCCATGAATGTGTAAATTCACCGGACGCGAACCAATGGCACAGCCACCCGGTAATGATACTTCCGCCTCACCAAAGCGGGCCAACAGCGGTCCCAGGACCAGAATGGAAGCACGCATGGTCTTGACCAGTTCATAAGGTGCCACCAGCTGGCTGATCGTTGACGCATCCACCTCAACGCTCATCATTTCGTTCATGGTGATCGATACCCCCATGCGACCGAGCAGTTCCATGGTGGTGGTGATGTCATGCAAGTGCGGAATATTCCCGACGGTCACCGGTTCATCGGCCAACAAGGTGGCGACAATGATCGGTAGCGCCGCATTTTTGGCGCCGGAGATACGGATCTCACCATTCAGGGTTGACCCGCCGTAGATAATCAGTTTGTCCATATTTTTTACATCTTGTACTCATGCCGCCGCATCTGGCGTGCGGCAGATCCGGCTTATCAGGAAATAATCTGTAACTTGCTGGCCTTGGCCCATTCATCCGGCGTATAGGCCTTGATGGTCAGAGCATGCAGTTCACCACTGGCGATCAAATCATTGACTGTCGCGTATACCAGTTGCTGTTTTTTTACCGCTGTCAGCCCGGCAAAAACCTCACCAACGACAATCGCTTCAAAGTGACTGCCATCACCGGTGACCGTCACATCACAATCGGTCAACTCGCCCGTAATTCGCTGTTTGACATCATCAGGATTCATAACATGCACCCAAAAGTTGTGTCTGATAGAGGGGCGCTATTGTAGCCTGTGTGGCAAACAAACGGATACCCGTTAACGGGTTTTGTTGCCGCGGGACAGATCAGGCCAGCGGGATGATTGGCAACAGATCGCTGATCCGGGCGATATCCCGTAACTGGGTGGGTAAATTATGAAATTGCATGTGGATATCTCGTGCGCGGGCCTGGCGTAACCATTCCACCATCAAGGCCAGGCCGGCGCTGTCCGTCCGGGTCACCCCGGCCAGGTCAATGTGTGCCTCACTGCCATTGGGAGGCAGCCGGTCGATCATCGCCTGCAGCAAAGTCGGTACCGTCGCGATGATCAATTCTCCCTCGACCGCATAGCGGTTGGGATCCTGCTGGGTAATTTGCGGCGCGCTCATACTCCACCTGTTCCGATTTTGGCTTCCAGGCGTTCAATCAGGTTTTCCAGTCCCGATTGCTTGATTTCGGTCGCATACGAAGTGCGGAAATTCGTCACCAGACTCACGCCCTCGACGCTGAGATCGTACACCTTCCACGCCCCGTGCCTGAGATACAAGCGGTAATTGATGGAGACCACCTCACCATTGGATTGAATCACTTCGGTGCGTACTGTCACATCACCACTTGCGGGATCATCCCGTAACGGCAAGTAGCGGAGTTCCTGATCGGTATAATCCAGCAATACCACACCATAGGTTTGTACCAGCAAGGTGCGAAACGCTTTGACAAAACGCAGCTTCTGTTGCTTGCTCGCGGTACGCCAATACTTGCCCAGCACCCAGGCGGAGATGCGCACAAAGTCGAAATGTGGCGTGATCACTTCCTGCACCAGATCATAAATCCCTTGCGGGTTTTGCTGCAGCGTCGCCCGCTCGCGCTGCAAGCGTAACAATGCCTGCTCAGTCGTTGTCTTCACCAGTTCCTGGGGGCCCATTGCTGCCACTGCCACAAAGGAAAAGCCCAGGCACAGCAATAACACAGGCAGTCGCAGGATTAACAACATGTTTACTTGTTTTCCGCGGCGCTATCGGTCATAAAGCGCGACACAAACTGGCCAATCAGTTTTTCCAGCACCAGCGAGTCCTGGGTCAGTTTGATTTCATCACCCTGAACAAGATTGTTCTGATCCCCGCCGGCTTCCAGACCAACGTATTTTTCTCCCAGCAGTCCCGCAGTATAAATACTGGCTGAGGTATCCTTGGGCAACATGTTGTGGCGAGATTCAATTTCCATCACCACCACCGCCTGCAAGGCCTGGTCATCGAACTGAATTGCTTTGACCCGGCCGATGCGCACACCGGACATGGTGACCGGGGATCGGACCTTCAGCCCGCTGATATCTTCGAACCGGGCCGTGACTTCGTAACCCTCATCACCGCCATAGGTCGACAGGTTGCTGACCTTCATTGCCAGCATAAACAGCGCAGCCATCCCCGCTGCAACAAAAATTCCCACCCAGATTTCAATTACACGTGTCGTCATGGTCAATCTCCGAACATGAGCGCAGTTAAAATAAAGTCCAGTCCCAATACCGCCAGGGCGGAATGTACTACCGTCCGGGTTGTCGCCCGGCTGACACCTTCTGAAGTCGGGATCGAATCATTGCCTTCGAAAATTGCAATCCAGGTGACGACCACCCCGAATACCAGACTCTTGATGATCCCGTTGTTGATATCATCATACATATCCACCTTGTCCTGCATCTGCGACCAATAGGCACCATCATCGACCCCCAACAGCCCCACCCCGACAAAGTAGCCGCCCAGAATGCCAACCGCGCTGAAAATGGCCGCCAACACGGGCATGGAAATAAACCCGGCCAGAAACCGCGGTGCCAGGACACGCCGGACCGGATCCACCGCCATCATTTCCATGGCCGAGAGTTGTTCGGTCGCCTTCATCAAACCGATTTCGGCGGTCAGTGCCGAACCCGCCCGCCCGGCAAACAATAACGCCGTAACAACCGGCCCCAATTCCCGCACCAGGGACAGCGCCACTACCACTCCCAGGGACTCCTCCGCCCCGAAATCCACCAGGGTGTTATAACCTTGCAGGCCCAACACCATGCCGACAAACAGACCGGAAACCACGATAATCACCAGTGATAACACGCCCACGGCGTAGGTTTGCTTGATCACCAGGCCAATGCGCGGCAACAGGCCGGGAAGGCCCGCGAGAATATTCACCAGTAGAATATGCCCCCGCCCCAGGCGCTGAAAGAAACTCAGTCCCTTGCGACCCAGCAATTGCACACTGTCCAGCATCAAAACCGCTCCGGCTGAAGTAAGTCCTCAGCATAATCCGCTGCCGGGTAATGAAAGGCGACGGGGCCATCGGCTTCGCCCTTGAGAAACTGCTGCGCCCAGGCCGAGTCGGATTTTCCCAATGCCTCTGCCGTACCATGCTCAACCACCTTGCCACCGGATAACAGATAGACTTCATCCGCAATGGCACAGGTTTCGGCAATATCATGCGACACAATGATGCTGGTCAGACCCAGCGCCTCATTGAGAGTGTGAATCAGGCGGACCAGCACCCCCATCGAGATCGGATCCTGACCGGTAAAGGGTTCGTCATACATCATGATCATCGGGTCCATGGCAATCGCCCTGGCCAGGGCCACCCGCCGTGCCATACCACCGGACAACTCACTCGGCATCAAATCGCGCGCACCCCGTAAACCAACCGCTTCCAGTTTCATTAACACCAGGGTTCGAATCAGTGATTCCGACAACGCGGTATGTTCACGTAAGGGAAAAGCAATATTGTCGTACACATTCATGTCCGTCAGCAGCGCGCCATTCTGAAACAGCATCCCCATGCGTTTCCGTAACCGGTACAGCGCGTTGTGACCCAGGCGCGGCACTTCCTCACCATCGACCACAATGCTGCCACTGTCAGGTTTTAACTGCCCCCCGATGAGGCGAAGTAAGGTGGTTTTACCGGTACCACTGGGACCCATGATCGCAGTAATACTGCCACGTCGGATATCAATATCCACACCATCGAAGATCTTGCGGTTACCTCGGGAAAAGCTGAGATTACGGATTTGAACCAGCGGTGTATCAGGCATGTAAATTTTTTGAATTATTGACTGCCGCCATTGTGACGCAGGGAGGGCAGCATGACAATCTCCATAAAACCAGAACTGGTATGCCGTTCAATAAAACTCCTGAAATAAAGAGATGACGGCCGGCTCGCCATCCCGCCTTACCATTGAAACCGATTCGCCTAGAGTAAATCCAGAATCACTTGTGCCTGACGCATGACAGTCATCGCAGGCGGGTGACCTTCAAACAACAGAATGGCCTGGCGGTGTTCGGTTGAACTCGCCAGCGCGGTTTCCACCCACCGGCGTACCTGGTAAGGATCATCTGGCTGAATGTGAATCCGCGTGACTGCCAGGGTTCCCTGCTGCAATCCTTCCGCCGTGCCGACACCATGCCAGCACCAGCCGATCTTTTGTTTGCCTAACCATTGCCTCACATCCCCAGGCGGTCCCGCCTTGCCAAAATCGATACAAACCGGCCAGGTATCGTCGATCACATCGACCAGTGTCTTGATGGCGGTCAAATCACTGTTGGCAGCAGCGCATAAAATGACGCCACTACAACGCGCCCCGAAACCGGCAAGCCGGTTGAGTTGCTGTGGTATCGCTGCCTCCGGACTTGCCGTAATCTCCGCGACGAACCGAAATGAGGAGTCCGTATCTTCACACCAGTGCCCTGCGTCTGCATCCGGCAACGCCCATTCCCGCTCGGTGACCAGTACCACCGGAAATTCATTGGCGTAATAACCCAGTTGCCAGTCAGCAGGCAGGTCCTCGGGATAGAATTCTGCCCGCCAGCCCGTATGGGACCAGCCACTGGCGCCGATCAATAGCCGATAGTCGCGTGCCATATTAGCGTTTACCCTGTTTCTCGTTACAAAAGTTATGAAATAATAACGCTCCGAATTGTGAAAGGCACATCGCATGAGTAATGTCGTACCATTTAAACGACCGCGCGCCCAGGACAAGCACAAAGGTAAAACCCTGTGCAAAAGCGGGTTTCATAAATGGGAGGTCGTCCAGGGGAATCCGTTTGATGTCAAACAGGGTAAAATGGTAACCCGTTATCGCTGTTCACGTTGCGGCGCGACCCGCACTGAAGCACACTGAATCACAGAAATTCAGCTCCCAATAACCAGCAATTATTACTTAATATTTAAAAAAGAATAACTCCTTGCAAACTGAAATCACGCGATTAACGGTTACGACCATTAACCTCTTGCTGCTCGGACTCTGCCTGCTCCTGCAGGCAGGCTGTGCCAGTGTGCCCGGTCCACCAGATGAACGGGATCCCTTTGAATCCTACAACCGCGCAATGTATTCCTTTAATGACACCGTCGATCAGGCCGTGGTGCGACCCGTGGCACAAGCTTATAAGGATTACCTGCCGAACTTAATGCAAACCGGGATATCCAATTTTTTCGATAATATCGGCGACCTCAATGTGATGATAAATAACCTGCTGCAATTCAAGATCGAAAATGCCGTTTCGGATTTTGGTCGCATTCTCTGGAACAGCACGGTGGGGATATTCGGCCTGATCGATGTGGCCTCGCACATGGGGCTGCAAAAGCATGATGAAGATTTCGGCCAGACATTCGCCGTCTGGGGCATACCGGAGGGTCCCTATATCGTCTTGCCTTTCCTGGGTCCGAGTACCGGCCGCGATACTGTCGGCTGGGTCGGTGATATTTATGTCGATCCACTGTTTGCAATTGAAGATAACAACACTTACTGGGGGCTTGTTGCCTTGCGCTTCATAGATACCCGCGCCGATTTACTCAGCGCCAGCCGCATCCTGGAACAGGCGGCGATCGATCCTTATATCTTTGTTCGCGACGCCTATTTGCAACATCGCCGTAACCTGATCCATGACGGCAATCCCCCGCAGGATGAAACCATGCAGTTTGATCCCGACGCCGATGCCGATCTGGAATTACAGCTCGAACTGGAGCAACAGGATCAAAAGACCAAACCCTGAGCCGATTCTGAACACATGCAACCCCACATACCCATTCATGACTTCCGGCCTGCTGCTCTCCTCCCTTAGTGTGATTCTGGGTTTCGTGTTCCTTGTCTGGGGCGCCGATCGCTTTGTTCACGGCGCCGCCGCGACTGCCCGTAACCTCGGCATATCACCAATGATCATTGGCCTGACGATCGTAGGCATCGGCACCTCGGCACCGGAGATATTGGTCTCGGCGATGGCCGCCTGGCAGGGAAACCCGGCACTGGGTGTCGGCAATGCTGTCGGTTCCAATATCACCAATATCGCGCTGGTGCTGGGAACGACCGCCCTCATTACCCCCCTCGTGGTCAAGTCAGAAACGCTGCGCCGCGAGTATCCCCTGATGTTCAGCATCATGCTGCTGGCCCTGGTGTTACTCATTGATGGGGAAATGTCGCGCCTGGATGGCTGGATTCTGATGACCGGACTGGGTCTGATGGTCCTGTGGATGGTACAGCAGGGCTTGCGTCGCGATCACGATCCCATGGAAGACGAGTTCGAACGGGAAATTCCACGTATTTCCACCCCCATGGCCCTGCTCTGGCTGGCCTTTGGCCTGGCATTGTTGCTGGGGAGTTCCCGCGCCCTGGTGTGGGGAGCGGTGAACATCGCCCAGTCCATGGGCATCAGTGATCTGGTTATCGGTCTGACCGTGGTCGCGATCGGCACCAGCCTGCCGGAACTGGCCGCCTCGGTGATGAGCGCGTTGCGGAAAGAGCCTGACATTGCGATCGGCAATGTAATCGGGTCCAATATGTTCAATCTGTTGGCGGTCCTCGGGCTGCCGGGGGTGATTATGCCCCATGTACTGGAGCCGGAAGTGCTGAGCCGGGACTTCCCCGCAATGATCGGCCTCAGTATTGCACTGTTTGCCATGGCATATGGCTTCAAGGGCGACGGCCGCCTGAACCGCTGGGAAGGTCTGCTGATGTTGCTGGCCTATTTCGGCTATCTGGGCTGGCTGTATCTCAGTGTTACCCATTAATTTATGAGGAATCGGTATGGAGAAACTCGAACTGATCGTTGCGAACGTTAAATGTGGCGGTTGTGTCAGCACCATCCAGGAGGGACTGGTGACCTTGCCGGGGATTGAATTGGTCGAGGTGGATATTGCCAGTGGCACAGTCAGTATTCAGGGCACCGACTTTGACGCCGCGGTCATTCAGACCAAGCTGAGTGAACTGGGTTACCCGGTTCAAGTCTGACGTTAACATGAACAAAGACAAAGTCCTTACACTCGCTCGAGCGGTTATTGAGACGGAGGCAAACGCCGTTCGCCATCTCACGACGCGCATCGATGGAGCCTTCTACCGGGCCTGTGAATACATGATGCAGTGCCCGGGCCGTATCGTGGTCACCGGCATGGGAAAGTCGGGACACATCGGTGGCAAAATCGCTGCCACCCTGGCCAGCACCGGCACTCCCGCCTTTTTTGTCCATCCGGGCGAGGCCAGCCATGGCGATCTCGGCATGATCACCGCGCAGGATGTGGTCCTGGCCCTGTCCAACTCGGGTGAAACGGACGAAATCTTGACCATCTTGCCGTTGATCAAACGTCTGGGCGTGCCGCTGATTTCCCTCACCGGCAATCCCGCTTCGCGCCTGGCACTCGAGGCCGATGTCCATCTTGATATCAGCGTCGCAAAAGAGGCCTGTCCGCTCGGCCTCGCGCCGACGTCCAGTACCACCGCCACGCTGGTGATGGGGGATGCCCTGGCCGTCTCCCTGCTCGAGTCCCGTGGTTTTACCGCCGACGACTTCGCTCTCTCCCACCCCGGTGGCCGACTAGGCAAACGCCTGTTGTTGCATGTACAGGACATCATGCATACCGGCGACGGCATCCCGCGGACAGATGCCAACGCCAGCCTGAGCGAAGCGTTGGTGGAAATGAGCCGCAAGGGACTGGGCATGACCATTATCGTTGACGCAGATAACCATGTCGCCGGGGTTTTTACCGACGGTGATCTGCGCCGGGTGCTGGACCACGGCGAGGTCAATGTGCGGGAATTACACATCGCAGAATGCATGACACCCGACTGCAAGACCATTCGTCCCGATCAATTGGCGGCGGAAGCCTTGCAACTCATGGACAGTAAACGCATCAATGCCCTGCCGGTGGTTGATGAGCAGCAACAACTGATTGGCGCCATCAATATGCACGATTTATTGCGCTCCGGGGTGGTATAGCCTGCTTAAACAATGAGGATGGCATGAAAGATATTCTGGCGAAGGCCGCACAAATCAAGCTGGTGGTATTTGATGTCGATGGGGTATTGACCGATGGCAGTCTGTTCGTCGGGGACGATGGCCAGGAGTACAAGGCCTTCCATTCTCGCGACGGACTGGGAATGAAAATGCTCCGCAAGAGCGGGGTTGAAATTGGTATTATCACCGCACGGACTTCGGAAGTGGTCAAACATCGCATGGAAAATCTGGACATCCAGCATGTCTATCAGGGCCGGTTGGATAAACTGCCCGCTCTCGAGGAGTTACTGGCTAAGCTGGCATTGACCTTTGAACAAACCGCCTATGTAGGCGATGACGTGGTCGACTTGCCCGTGATGCGTCAGGTCGGACTGGCCATCGCCGTGCAGGATGCCCATCCCCTGGCCAAACAACACGCCCATTGGCAAACCCCGCACGACGGTGGTCGCGGCGCGGCGCGGGATGTGTGTGAACTCATTATGGAAGCCCAGAATACTCTCGCCAGCCAACTGCAAACCTTTCTTTCATGAGTCGGTTGCAATTTCTCATTGTTCTGGCTGTGGTGTTATTGATTGTCGCCTATGGTAACTGGTTGATAAAAACCTTCCAGACCACCACGGGCATGGCACCGCGAGAAGTCAGGCATGAACCGGACTTTTTTATTGAAGAGGTGAGCAGCACCCTGATGGATGCCGAGGGTAATCCGCTGTATCGTTTGGAAGCTGCTGTGATCAACCATTACCCGGATGACAAAAGTCTCGCCTTGCAGGCGCCGCGCCTGGAATACTATCGGCACCCGCTACCGCCGTGGACGGCATTGGCAGAAGCCGGCCGCGTCTATGATGAGGGTCGACAGGTCTTCCTGGATGGCGACGTCAGTATGTATCGGCCTGCAGAAGGCAAGCAACCGGCAACTGAATTGCATACCGATGATCTGCTCGTCTTGCCAGAGGACAACTATGCCGAAACAGCCGCCCGCGTCAAAATCATTAGCGGCAAAAGTCAACTCAAGGGAACCGGCTTGCGCGCCTATCTGGATGAAGGACGGCTGGAGATCCTGGCCAATGGTGAAGGTATCTATGCGATTCAGCCTTAAGAGTGTTTGTTTGCTTCTGCTGTTGATCAGTCCTGCCAGCCGGGCACTGGAAACGGATCGGCAACAGCCGATACATATTCAGGCGGATCGGATCACCGTGCATGAAAAAGAAGGCAGGAGCTATTACGAAGGCAACGTCGAGTTTACCCAGGGTAGCCTGCAGATAAACGGCGACGAAATTACCGTCCATTTACAAAACAACGTACTGCAAAAGATCATCGTCACAGGGAAACCGGCCACCTTGCAGCAACGACCCGAAGCGGATCAGGAACTGGTACATTCCAGAGCCCTGCGCATGGAATACGATGCCATCCAGCAGATCGTCACGCTGATTGAAGATGCCCAGGTTCAGCAGGGCCCCAATAGTTTTGCCGGTGACTATATCGAATACGATACGCGTACCAACCGGGTCTCGGCCCGCAAAGGCGAGAGTGAGGACAGTCGGGTCCATGTCATCATCACGCCGCCACCGGACAAACAAGAAAAGGCAACGCCATGACCACCCTGCGTGCCGAGGATCTCGCCAAGCGCTACAAGGGTCGCGATGTCGTGCATGGCGTCTCGTTGGAAATTTCCAGCGGTGAAGTCGTCGGCCTGCTCGGTCCCAATGGCGCCGGTAAAACCACTTCATTTTACATGGTTGTCGGTCTGATCCAGGCTGATGCCGGCCGCATCACGCTGGACGAGACCGATATCACCAGTTTGCCGATGCATCTGCGCGCCCGGCAGGGTATCGGCTATTTACCCCAGGAAGCCTCCGTATTTCGCAAGCTGTCCGTGGCTGACAATATCCTCGCTGTGTTGCAGCTGCGCAAGGATTTGCAGCCCTTCCAGCAGGAACAACAGCTTGAAGAACTGCTGGAGGAACTCCATATCAGTCATATCCGCAACAACCCGGGAATGAGCCTGTCGGGCGGAGAACGGCGGCGGGTGGAAATCGCCCGGGCGCTGGCGATAGAACCGCGCTTCATCCTGCTGGACGAACCGTTCGCCGGGGTGGATCCGATTTCAGTACTGGATATCCAGGGTATTATTCGTCATCTGAAAGAACGGGACATCGGGGTGTTGATTACTGACCACAATGTGCGGGAAACGCTTGGCATCTGCGATCGCGCCTACATCCTGAATGCCGGTGAGGTCATCGCCCAGGGTGAACCGGAAATCCTGCTGAAAAACCAACAAGTCCGCAAGGTTTATCTGGGCGAGGGATTTCGATTATGAGCCATCTGTCAAGACCTGCAGGTATGCAAGAAATGCGCTAGAATTTAATTGCCTGACGAGAAATCAGGCAGTTGTATCCCTAAAAATTATTCGATGAAACAAACTCTCCAACTCCGACTCGGTCAGCACCTGACCATGACCCCGCAGTTACAGCAGGCCATCCGGCTGCTGCAGCTGTCTACTCTGGAATTACAGACCGAGATCCAGGAAGCCCTGGACTCCAACCTCATGCTGGAAATCGATGAGGACGGCGGTGAGACGGAGGAAACAAATCGGAACGAAACTGCCGGCGCCGAGACGGAAACCGCGGCCAGTGATGACAGCCTCAATGAAACAACGGCCGCCGGAGAAAACGAAATCCCCGAAGACCTGCCCGTCGACAGTAGCTGGGATGACATCTATGACAATATTGCCAGCCCGACAAGCTCCCCCAGCAGCAGTAGCAGCGACAATCGCGAGTTTGACTATTCAGGCAACACGGAAGAAAGCCTGCATGAACATCTTCGCTGGCAAATGCAACTGACCCCGTTCAGTGACACCGACAGGGCGATTGCCGAGTTCATCATCGATGCCATCAATGATGACGGCTATTTGGGCATGAGTCTGGAAGATATACATCAGGCCCTGGCAGACGAACTTGATATTGACGCCGACGAAGTTCAAGCCGTGTTACATCGCATTCAGAATTTCGATCCCCCGGGTGTGGGGGCACGTGATCTGCAGGAAAACCTGCTGTTACAGATAAAACAGTTTCCGCTTGAATCGCCCTGGCTCAAACCGGCACAGGAACTCATTGAGAAACATTTTGACCTCCTCGCCAATCGGGAGTATGCACAACTCACCCGACGCCTGAAAATCAGCGAGGAAGAACTGAAACAGGTTCTGCAGTTAATACAGTCTCTGAATCCCCGCCCCGGCAGTCAGATCACCGCAAGTCAACCGGAATACATCATACCGGACGTGATTGTGAGTAAGCGTAATGGCAAATGGAAGGTGGAACTCAATCCGGATGCCGCACCACGCCTGCGGGTAAACCCACAATACGCCAGCCTGATCAAGCACGTCCATAACAGTGATGACAACACTTACCTGAAAAATCATCTGCAAGAAGCCCGCTGGTTTATCAAAAGCCTGATAAGCCGGAATGAAACGCTACTCAAGGTTGCCACCAGTATTGTAGAGCGGCAAACTGATTTTCTGGAACATGGTGAAGAAGCCATGAAGGCCCTGGTCTTACATGACATTGCCGAGGCTGTGGGAATGCATGAATCAACGATTTCGCGAGTCACCAGCAAGAAATACATGCATACCCCGCGTGGCATCTTTGAATTGAAATATTTCTTTTCCAGTCATGTCAGCACCACCAACGGCGGCGAGTGTTCGGCAACGGCAATTCGCGCCCTGCTCAAGAAACTTATCGCCGCTGAAAATACCAATAAACCACTTAGTGACAGTAAACTGGCAGCTATTCTCGGTGATCAAGGAATTAATGTCGCCCGTCGCACTGTCGCCAAGTACCGTGAAGCCATGGCAATTCCGCCATCTAATGAAAGAAAACGTCTAGCCTAATATAAGGAGAGCCACATGCAACTCAATGTCACTGGCCATCATGTCGATGTTACCCCTTCCATGCATGACTATGTATCCCAGAAACTGGAACGTCTGGAACGTCATTTCGATCATGTTACGAACGTGCACGTTATTTTAAGTGTGGAAAAGTTGCGCCAGAAGGCGGAAGCCACCTTGCATATCAGTGGCGGCAATCTGTTCGCCGATGCGCAAGACGAAGACATGTATGCTGCGATTGACGCCATGGTGGACAAGCTTGACCGTCAAATCAAGAAACATAAGGAGAAAATGACTGATCATCGCCGCAGTGAAGGCGCTCAAGTAAAACATAATATTGGTTAACCCTGAATATTGCCGTCATGTCCATGCAGTTAACTGACTTTCTTACTTCCGACCGGATTGCCTGTAACATCAGTGCGCATAGCAAGAAACGTGCACTTGAAGAACTCAGTGAACTCATTTCGCATGATCAGCAAACAATCAGCGCGACTGATATTTTTGATTGTCTATTGTCCCGCGAGCGACTGGGTGGAACTGGTATCGGTTTCGGAGTAGCCATTCCACACGGTCGCTTGAAGGACAGTGACCATACCACGGCAGCACTGGTACAACTTAGCCATGGTATTGATTTTGATGCCATCGATAACCAACCTGTGGATTTATTGTTTGCGCTGGTTGTACCTGAACAAGCCACCGAAGAGCATTTGAAGATCCTGGCGCTATTGGCGGCAATGTTTAAAGATGAGATTTTGCGTTCTCACTTGCGTGAAGCAAAAAGTCCTGAGGAAATTCTGCAGTTAATCAGAGATTGGCAAAACCGAAGCTGATTCCATGATCCCACCGCTGACTGCCCAGGCCTTATACGAGCAACATCATAAAACGCTTGAATTCGACTGGCTTGAGGGACAAAGCGAAGCAAACCAACCCTTTGACACCGCCGGGTTCGATCCAAGCCACAGTGCGCTAATTGGTCACCTCAATCTGATCCGTCCCAATCTGATCCAGGTACTGGGACAGGCAGAACTGGATTACCTCAACAACCTGGGAAAAAATTCCCGTCAGGATGCCATCAACAGTCTGTTTGCCAATCAACCGCTGATGATCATTCTGGCAGAGCACCTGACCCCGCCGGATCAATTCCTCAAATTGGCACAGACACAGCATGTACCGCTGATACGTTCCAAGCATAGTGTCAGCCGTATCATTGATCAGTTGCATTACCATCTGAGTAGTCAGCTGGCAGAAAAGTTGGTGCAACACGGTGTCTTCATGGAAGTCATGGGACTCGGTGTTTTGCTCACCGGCCCGAGTGGCGTCGGCAAAAGTGAACTGGCACTGGAATTACTCAGCCGCGGTCATCGACTGGTGGCCGATGATGCACCGGAATTCCGACGCACCGGCCCTGACACTATCCACGGAAGTTGCCCCCCAATGTTGGCGGATTTTATCGAGGTACGTGGTCTGGGTATTCTCAATGTACGTGCCATGTACGGTAACAATGCAGTGATGCCCCACAAACGCCTGCACCTCATCATTCGCTTGCAGTCGTTGACGGAAAATGGCAATGTCGCGGAATTTGATCGGCTTGATACTACCCAGCGACACCGTTCAATACTCGGCATCGATATTCCTGAGGTCATTCTGCCGGTCGCGCCGGGACGAGACCTGGCCGTAATCATTGAGGCCGCGGTAAGGAACCATGTGCTGTTTCTGAACGGCTATAATGCGGCGGAAGATTTCATTGCGAGACAGCAACAATATATTAACCATCAAACTACATGAAACTGCTTATCGTCAGCGGCCTGTCCGGTTCGGGCAAAAGTATCGTCTTGCATGTACTGGAGGACCTTGGTTATTACTGCATCGACAACCTGCCGGCCGGTATGCTACCGGCACTTGCCGATCAATTGTTACAACATCACGATAGCGAGCATGAGTATTTTGCGGTCGGTATCGACGCACGAAATCTTACCGGTGATCTTGAACAGTTCCCGGACATACTGAACAATCTTAAAAACCGGGATATCCAGTGTGAGGTGTTTTTTCTGGAAGCCGATGATACCGTATTGCTCAAGCGATTCAGTGAAACACGTCGTCGTCATCCTCTCAGTAATGACGAAGTACCCCTCAGCGAAGCCATCCTTCAGGAACGAAACCTGTTGGCCGCGATATCCAGCACCGCTGATTTGATTATCGATACCAGCCAGACCAATATCCACCAACTGCGTGACCTGATTCATCGACGCGTCACCAGTGCGGAACATGCCCGACTCTCTATCCTGTTTGAATCTTTTGGTTATAAAAATGGCATTCCGGCCAATGCAGATTTCATTTTTGACATTCGCTGTATTCCCAATCCCCACTGGGTTCCGAAATTACGTGCGCAAACCGGTCTTGATCAGGACGTCATCGATTACCTGGAGCAACATGAAGAAGTTAGTTGCATGTATCACGACATTCGCCAGTTACTCGAAACATGGATTCCCTGCTTTGAAGCGGATAACCGCAGTTATATGACCGTCGCAATTGGTTGTACCGGTGGTCAACACCGCTCTGTCTACATGGTGAACAAACTCAGTCATTTTTTCAGCCAGCAACGCGATGGCGTGTTAACCCGACACAGAGAACTCCCATGAGCGTGGGGCTGCTTATCATTACTCATGGCGACATCGGCAGAAGCCTGCTCGATACCGCCGTGGTCGTTATGGGATGTTGCCCGCTGCAGGTCGAAACATTGGGTGTCCCGATGGCCAGCGACCCGGACCAGCAACTGGATCGTGCCCAAAACTACCTGCAGCAACTCGAACAGGGTGACGGGGTGTTAATCTTGACAGATCTATACGGTTCAACACCCAGTAACATCGCTTGCAAACTCTGTAACCATAAAGTCACCGTCGTAACAGGTCTGAACCTGCCGATGCTGATTCGGGTGCTCAATTACCCGAACCTGACATTAGCCGAGCTGGCGGAAAGAGCTGTACACGGAGGGCGTGAAGGTGTCATCTCCTATGCGCCGGAGACCGATCCATGATTCATCGCCAGGTCGAGATCATCAACAAGCTGGGATTGCACGCACGGGCCGCCGCAAAATTCGTCACTCTTGCCAGCGGATTTCAATCCGAGGTGCAACTTTCCCATAATGGCAATCGGGTCAACGGCAAAAGCATCATGGGTGTCATGATGCTTGCGGCTGCCAAAGGTGCCCAACTGGATTTACTGGTTGAAGGGCCGGATGAACAGGAAGCTGCCGAGAAGCTGTGTGAACTGATTGCCAATCGTTTTGATGAAGACAACTGAAAACACGCTACTAAATTACCAAAAAATTACCCTCTGTTAATCGTTGTACCGCTTTTCCATCCCATTCTTCCCAATGCCACCTGCCGCCTGTTACACTTTCTGCGACGGTTGAGGACGCAAGATGGCTGCAACAGAAGACAAAGAAGAACAGAAAGACAACCTGCAGCTATTCACGGAAATGCTGCGGGAAGGTGAACTGCAGCAGGTCGAACAGCAACTAGAGGAGATGCACCCGGCGGAAATCGCCCATCTGCTCGAGTCCCTACCCGCTGATTCCCGGGAAATGGTCTGGGAACAGGTCCCCCCCGAAGCGGAAGGCGAAATTCTCACCAATCTCAATGAAGAAGTCCTTGCCGCTGTTATCAAGGGCATGGATCCCGAACAACTGGTGGCGGCGGCCGAAGCCCTCGAAACCGATGATCTGGCCGATATCCTGCCGGAGATCCCCCAGGATATCGCCCAGGAACTGTTGCTCACCATGGAGCAACAGGACCGGGATCGTCTCCACGCCGTCCTGTCCTACGATGAGGACACTGCCGGCGGCCTGATGAACCTCGATACCGTGGTGGTGCGGGCCGATACCACGCTGGATGTCGTGTTGCGCTACCTGCGACGCCGGGGCGAGATCCCCGAAACAACAGATTCACTCTATGTGGTGGAACGCGAAGGCCATTATCTCGGCCAGCTCCCTTTGACCACCCTGCTGACCAGCGATCCGGATGAACGTGTCGAAGACGTGATGCAGCGGGATGAAGAAGCGATCCCGGCGACCATGTCCGCCCGTGAGGTAGCCAATCGTTTCGAACAACGCGATCTGGTGACCGCTCCGGTGGTGAACGAAAACAACATCCTGCTCGGTCGTATTACCATTGACGACGTCGTGGACGTGATTCGCGATGACGCGGAACATTCCCTGATGAGCATGGCCGGTTTGAATGAAGAGGTCGATATTTTTGCCCCGGTGATCACCAGCACGAAACGCCGGGCAATCTGGCTTGGTATCAATCTCATCACCGCGTTGCTCGCGGCCTGGGTCATTGGCCTGTTTGAAGGCACCATTCAGAAGTTTGTTGCCCTGGCAGTGCTGATGCCGATTGTGGCCAGCATGGGTGGCATCGCCGGGAGCCAGACTCTCACTCTGGTCATTCGTGGTATTGCGCTTGGTCAAATCAGTGGCAGTAATGCGCGTCGCCTTCTCTCCAAGGAAATCTGGGTCAGTGTCTGGAATGGCGTTATCTGGGCAGTCGTGCTGGCAGCCATTGCGGACTTATGGTTTGACGATCTCCGCCTGGGATTGATCATTGCCGCCGCGATCATCATTAATCTGCTGGTTGCCGCCATCGCCGGTGCCTCCATTCCCCTGCTATTACGCCGCCTGGGTGCGGACCCTGCGCTTGGTGGCGGAGTGGTCCTCACTACCGTGACGGATGTGGTGGGGTTTTTTGCCTTCCTTGGGCTAGCCACCATCTTCCTGATGTAAATCCCGGGATCACCGGCCGGACCGGCGGATAAAACGGAGCGACAGCGATATGAATTCACGCCGCCTGATCTGCACTCTCAGCCTGCTGCTGGGGCTGGTAGCCTGTAGTCATTTACCCCGGGCAACGACCATCATCGTGACCGGTCTGGTGTTTCACAACACCACCGCCACGCCGATACACAATGCAAAATTAAGCGTGAGCCAGACCCACGAAATGGTCGCTTGCGGCATTATTCTTCCCGGGAAAGAATGTTCGACCACATTTCCCCAACGCGAATACCAGGGTAACCCTGTCATGGTCAGTTGGGAACAGGCCGGCCGGCGCTGGTCGGTCAAGGCACTTGAGGTCAAACTTCCCGCCGATGGCGTGGCCAAGCGGCCGACCATTGCCCTGATCACATTGGCGGAACACGGTGCGATCAGCGCCCGACTGGTTCCTCAACCGTCAGCCGGCCCCACGCCGACTGAAATCCAGCTGCAATTACGATGACAATTCGCCCCGAGCGGCCAGGGGATCGCCTTCAGATCCGCCATATCAACCAGCAAGCCTTTGACGACGACGCCGAAGCGAACCTGATTGACGCCTTGCGTGATTCGGGTTTGCCGTTGATTTCACTCGTCGCAGAAGAACGATCGCAGCTGATTGGGCATATCCTGTTCAGCCCGGTGAGATTGATCGGGCCAAAACCGGCGCCAGCCATCGCGGGCCTGGCACCCATGGCCGTCTTGCCTGACTGGCAGGGACGTGGGGTAGGCAGTTCGTTGGTCACCGCCGGGCTGGACGATTGCGCCAAGGCCGGTTATGTGGCAGTGGTGGTACTGGGCCATCCTGATTATTACCCGCGGTTCGGGTTCGTTTCCGCCAGACATTTTCATATCCAGTCAGAATATGACGTAGCTGATGACGTCTTTATGTTGAAAGAATTACAGGATGCTGCCCTCGAAGGCATCAGCGGCACGGTGCAGTATCACCCCGCTTTCCAGTAGAACTGAAATTATCACCACAAAGCGCCCGGTGAGGTTGGCTGTGATCAAACGTACCATCCCGGAGACATACCCGGTTATTCACCGGCCACGGTCATCTGATCGATCAACCAGGAACCACTGCAGATATTGCCGCGGCGATCCACGTCATTGGCAATGGCCTGTACTCCGCTGAATATTGCCTGCAGCGTGCTCGCCAGGGTAATTTCCTCAACCGGATATTGCACTTCGCCATTCTCAACCCAGAAGCCGCTGGCACCCCGGGAATAATCACCGGTCACGATATTGATCCCCTGCCCCATTACCTCGGTGACGATCAAGCCCGTACCCATATGGCGACAGAGATCCGCAAAGCTCACCTCATCGTGACTGATGAACAGATTGTGGACGCCGCCGGCATTGCCCGTGGTCTGCATACCCAGACGCCGCGCCGCATAACTATCCAGTACATAACCCTGCAGGATCCCTTGCTGGACAATCTCACGCGCCCGGGTGGCGACGCCCTCGTTATCGAAGGGGGCACTGCCGAGCGCCCCCGGTAAATGCGGACGCTCATCAATCTGCACGCTGGTCGGAAATATCTGCTTACCCAACTGATCCAGCAGAAAAGAAGCCTTGCGATACAGACTGCCACCACTCAAGGCCCGTAATAAATGTCCCAGCAGACCCCGGGCCACTTCCGCCTGAAAAATCACCGGCACCTGACGGGTATCCAGACGACGCGCACCCAGCCGGGCTACGGTCCGTTCCGCCGCTTTACGCCCCACACTTTCTGCCGTGTCGAGGCGGGTCGGGTTGCGCGCGATGGTGTACCAGTAGTCCCGCTGCATGCCCGCCCCATCCTGCCCAATCAGGGTACAACTCAGACTGTGGCGGGAGCTGAGATAATGGCCGCGAAAGCCGTGACTATTACCATAAACCCGTAAACCATCATGACTGCTGACCGCTGCCCCTTCGGAATTGCTGATCCGCGAGTCGGCCTCACGCCCGGCGGATTCACAGGTTTGCGCCAGCGCGATAGCCTGCTCGGCATTGAGTTGCCAGGGGTGATACAGGTCAAGATCGGGGATTGCGGTCGCCATCAGGTCGGCGTCCGCCAGTCCGGCATACTCGTCTTCCTCTGTGAAACGGGCAATGTCGCAGGCGGCCTGCACCGTTTCGCGTATGGCTTTGGGGCTGAAGTCACTGGTGCTGGCGGAGCCTTTGCGTTTGCCCATATATACGGTAATCCCCAGGCCCTTGTCGCGGTTATGCTCGAGTGTATCGACCTCGCCAAGTCGCACATTGACGGACAATCCCGCCTCCACACTGACACCCGCTTCAGCGGCCGATGCCCCGCGTCTTCTTGCCTCGGTCAGCATATCTTCGACCACGCCCAGACTGCGCTCGATCTCAAAAGGCGTGTCCTTGGTCGTGACAGGAACAGGATTTTTACTCATAACACATTCAACTTTGCTCGGGTTGGATTGATGCCGGCATTCTACTGGTGCAGACCGGTAGCGACAAATGCGATAATTCACGCCATGTACGATGATCCCTTTGACGAAGCCCCGGTCAGTAAAAGCCAGCGTAAGCGCGACGCCCATGCGTTACAGGCCTTGGGCGAAGCGCTGGTGAAATTAAACAAAGCCGCCTTGAGCCAGATCCCGCTGTCGGATGACCTTCGCAGCGCGATAGCGGAAGCACAGCATTTAGCGCAACGTGGCGCGTTAAAACGACAGCTGCAATATATTGGCAAACTGATGCGTCAAACCGATGTCGCACCGATCCGTGACGCCTTCGAGAAAGTCACCCATTCCTACCGCGAGGATGTTGAACATCATCATCACTTAGAGCAATGGCGCGATCGCTTATTAACCGAAGGCGACACCGCCCTGGAGCAATTGCTGACTGAAAAGGCGGATGTGGACCGCCAGCATCTTCGCCAACTCATCCGGGCGGCCAAACAGGAAACGGTCAAGGACAAACCACCCAGGGCGGCACGGGAATTGTTTCGCTATCTGCGGCAAATCTTCACAGACTAGGGCACAAGGTGATCAGGCGGTACCGCCGACCGTGATACCGTCAATCTTCAGGGTGGGTTGCCCCACGCCAACCGGCACACTTTGACCTTCCTTGCCGCAGACCCCCACGCCACGATCCAGTTCCAGATCATTCCCCACCATGGAGACCCGGGTCAGGACATCCGGGCCGTTGCCGATCAAGGTCGCCCCCTTCACCGGTCGGGTCACCTTGCCGTTTTCGATCAGGTATGCCTCACAAGCGGAGAACACAAATTTACCGGAGGTAATATCCACCTGGCCGCCACCGAAATTGACGGCAAACAGCCCCTTGTCAACCGAGGCGATGATTTCCCGGGGATCATGCTCACCGGCCATCATGTACGTGTTGGTCATGCGCGGCATGGGTAAATGGGCATAGGATTCCCGCCGGCCATTGCCGGTCGAAGCCTGTCCCATCAGGGAAGCATTCAACTTGTCCTGCATGTATCCCTTGAGGATGCCGTTTTCGATCAGGACCGTTTGTTGGGTCGGGACGCCTTCGTCATCCACGTTGAGCGATCCACGTCGGTTCGGCAGGGTGCCGTCATCCACCACCGTGCAGAGGGGAGAGGCGACTTGCTCCCCGATACGACCGGAAAACGCCGAACTGCCCTTGCGATTGAAATCGCCTTCCAGGCCATGACCGATGGCTTCATGTAACAGCACCCCGGGCCAGCCTGGGCCGAGTACCACCGGCATGGTGCCCGCCGGAGCCGGCACGGCCTCCAGATTCAGCAACGCCTGGCGCACCGCTTCCTGCGCATAACCGAGACCGCGCGCTTCCTGTTGAAAATAGCTGTAGTCCAGCCGGCCACCCCCGCCCGCGGTCCCCTGCTCCCGCCGTTCTCCCTGCTCGGCGATCACACTCACATTCATCCGCACCAGGGGCCGTACATCGGCCGCCAGGGTGCCGTCGCTGCTGGCTACCAGGATTACCTCATGAGTGCCCGCCAGACTTACGATCACCTGGGTGATCCGCGGATCCAGGCGGCGGGCTTCCGCATCCAGATCACGCAACAGGGCTATCTTCTGTTCCGCTTCGAGCGCCGCGAGGGGATCCAACGGTAAATACAATCCCCTGGCCACGGGCTGTTGCCAGGCCTGAACTGAACCTTGCCGACCTGAACGGGCAATCGCCCGCGCAGCATTGGCGGCTTCCGTTAACGCCGGCAACATGATTTCATCGGAATAGGCAAAGCCGGTTTTCTCCCCGCTCAGGGCCCTCACACCGACACCCTGCTCAATGCCGTGATGTCCTTCACGGACAATCCCGTCTTCCAGCATCCAGGATTCGTGGCGATTGACTTGAAAATAGAGGTCGGCACTGTCAATCCGGTGTCCCATCAACTGATCCAGGACGCGCTGCAAATCACCTTCCCCCAGACCATAGGGTGATAGCAGCGCTTCCTGCGCCAGCACGAGTGGCGATGCTTGATTCATGGGACGACCAACTTGCAGGGAATTTTGCGATGTTCGAGTACAGGGAAATTCCGGCGGGTATTGCGAACCTTGTCCAGATCAATCGTTGAGACGACAAAACCGGAACCGCGTGGCAAGCGATCCAGTACCTGGCCCCAGGGATCGACGATCATGCTGTCTCCATGGGTTTCCCGCCCATTCACATGGTAACCCCCTTGCGCCGCGGCGATGACATAACACAGATTCTCGATCGCCCGCGCACGAACCAGTATTTCCCAGTGTGCCCTCCCGGTTATGGCGGTGAATGCCGAAGGAATGGCGAACAATTCAGCACCTTCATCAGACATGCGACGAAACAATTCAGGGAAGCGCAAGTCATAACACACAGCCAACCCGAGGCGACCAAACGGTGTTTCAACCACGGTAGCGCTATCGCCCGGTTCGGTTGTGGTCGACTCGTCATAAGTTTCCTTGCTCTCCGACAAGTGCACATCAAACAGGTGTACCTTGTCATAGCGGGCTTTTACCTCACCCCTGTCATCGAAGAGCAGGCATGCCGCCCGTACATGCTGACTGTCTTTTGCGGTAAGGGGTATCGTTCCGCCGACGATCCAGACCCGATGCTGGTGCGCCTGCTCCGCCAGAAAATTCTGAATCGATCCCTGCCCGTAGGACTCCCGAATACGTACCTTGTCTTCCTCGCGCATGCCCATGATGGCAAAATTTTCGGGCAGGACTACCAGTTCCGCGCCCGCAGCAACTGCCCGACTGATTAGCCGGGACGCCTCGGTAAGATTGGCGCCGACATTTGGGCCGGACGCCATCTGAAGTGCTGCGACCCGTTTCACGGTGTGTCCTCCAGCGAAGCCTGTCGAGGTTTCGGCTGATTCAACAACATTCCTGAGCGGGTAAGCGGGGGGAGGACTTCAAGTTCGATGACTTGCGAATTGGGACTACCGGGGACCCTTTCCATATCCGCGGAGGCAACACCGAGAGAAACCAGCCAGCTGTGCAACTCCGTCATCCACAAACTGCCGGCATCGCCGCCAGGGTATCGTATCAATAACCGCCCGCCGGGGGTGGCCTGTAACTCGGCCATGGTGTTGGCCAGGGCCGGCATCTGAATAATGGTCTCAACGTTGCGGGGAACGGCCCATTGTTCAGCGGTAAGAATGTGGGAAGTTTCCAGCGCCTGCACCATGCCTGCGGGTACAAGTAACAAACCAAACAGAAGTGTCTTCATAAATATAAGAATACCATGAACCTTGACCGACGGGCAGCCCGGAGTCTCACAACTGCAACGGGGTACCGGCCTATTGAGCCACCAACTGGTCTTAAACCGTAGCGACATTACGGTTATAAATCGGCATCCTGTGTGTCCTGTTCAACAACCTGCCGGCCGATCTCGGTAATCACCGGTTTTTCCCAACTACCGGTGACATGATATTCACGACTGGAGGCTTTGTTGATTTCCTCACCCAGCAGCTTATCCAACAGGACGATGGCGGCCCCGATTTCCAGTCCGAACAGAAGGCCTCCCGCTACCGGCAGGCTTCCGCTGACCTTGGGGGTGACAGTCACTTTCTGGTCGAAATCCTCCTGTATATAGCCGGTACGGCCTTTGACCATGATCTCGGCGACCGGACTCGAGGCGGAAAGATTTTCTGTATAGGCATTACCATCACGGAAGGTAATATCGCCATTGATTTCATCAAACTGAAACCCGGATTTGAAGGTATCACGAAAATCAAGCGCCAGGCGGCGTGGTAACGCAGACAGACTGAACAAACCCAACAAGCGGCCGGCGCCTGCTTCCACTTCGGTAATATTACCTTTCTTGATATTCAAATGAATATTGCCTTCGGTTTCACTTGCCTCAAACCCATCGAAGCGATCGGGCCAGCTGACGGTCGCATTGCCTTGTAATTCTCCCTTTTCGATGACCGCACTGAATCCCATGGCTTCAACCATTTTTCCCGCATCCGGACTACTGAATTGCACGGCGACTGATGATTTGTCACGTCCCAACCATTGGGTCCATTGACCTGTTGCACTCAATGTCAGGTAAGGCGCCTGTGTGGTTAAACTTTGCAGCTTGATACCTTTGCGAAGTCGGCTTGTTTTGATCGAGACTTGCCCAAAATCAATACCCTCATAAATCAACTGCTTTACTTCCCCATTGATCAACGGTACCTCATCAGGCGGTAATTGTTTTGTAACCTGTTTACCAGGACTTGTCTTCTTCAACCCCAAATGATCCATGGTCAGAACAATCGGTAATACCGATCTGGTAGTACCTGTTGTCGGTAACAACTCTTTCATGGCATCCCGCCATTCGCCGATGGAAAAATCATCCAGTGTCCCACCAAGCTTCATCACCTTGTGTTCCGGCTGCAGCCTGCATTCTGGACCGAAATGCAGGTTCACAGCTTGCATTTCGTTGTCACCTAGCAATACTGCGCTACAAAATTGCTCGGCATACTTTGCGTCCACTCTCATATAAGGTTGCGCAAACTGTATGTCGATCATCAAATCACTAATATCGGCTGAATCTTTACCCAGAGGCGATGGCAGATCCAGAGTCACCCCCTGGAGTGATGAAACTAATGTGATGTGCGGTGTCTTGTTTTTACTGTGTTTACCATGTGGCAAAGTTAATACCCCTTGCCAATCACTGGTTCCGGATATGCGATCCCCACTCATCCAACCAAAACTATCCACAAATTTGCCGCTATCCAGATGAGAGGTTACCAGTACTTCGGTCACCACATCCGAATTGACCGGGTTGGTTATGATATCGAACTGTGCAGGTCCACCCAGAATCTTGCCCTGAATATTGCGTGCGTTTTGCCCCGACTCAGTAAACTGCACCACGCCGTTTAGATCCGTGATATCGAGCTTCTCATCCAACAGATACAGGGCGCCATTGGTAATTGCGACTTCACCCTGTACCCCCATGGGTGCCTGCTGACGGACTTTTTGTGATAACGGCAGATGCAATTGCAACTGGGTTTCGGCCTGACCCTCAATGCGGTGCTGGTTGACGAACTTGCCAGCCTTACTGGCAAGGGGACTTTCCACCAGGAAGCGGGCTACTCCAGCAAGCGGTCCTGTCAGCTTACCGGTAATCATTAGCTCTGCGGCCGCAAAGTGAGGAATGCTGATCTCCGCCCGACTGACCTGGTTGGTCAACAAACGACCTCTGGCAACATCGATCGCCATCCCCTGTGAACTGAACTCAACCTCCGCTTCGGCCTTGCTGAGTTTCGGCCAACCCGGATAATAGGCCAACTCCAGGTTTTCACCTCTGAATTCAACCAGAAACTGCCCCTGTTTCTGTTTGAATGGAAAATCATGCAACCTGCCGTTGAAAACAACACCGCCACGGGTAACATGTCCTCCAAGAATTGACTGGTCCAGCCATTTGACAAGCGGTTCCTTCATTATGGAAACAGGGTAATAGGCACTCGCATGGGCAGCATCACCCTCAGTAAAACTCACTTGCAAGTCCAGGAAGGGGGATTTGCCTGAAGATGGAATATCCAGTTGCATGCTGCTCAGTGTGGTCAGATCCTGGTTGGCCGCATTGATATTATCAGCCCAGAATTGCCAACCATGGGCTTTTTTCTGCCAGTTAACTTCAGCGTTCAATTTCTCCAGCTTGAGTCCTGCCCGAAATAATCGCGGCATTACCATGCTGGCTGCACTGGAATTCATCGTCAAACGCCCCTGGCTTGAATTTGCCCAGAGACTACCGCTTATATTGCTAATGCCGGGTAATTTACCACTCGGATTAAACGACAGTTGATCAAATGCGGATTGTATAAAATAGGGTTCGGTAAATTTGTTTTTTTGAATTGTTGTACGCAGATGTAATTGCTGCATATTACCTGTTGGTTGCATATCCGCTAGCCGTTTATGGACAGCAGCGGGTAATAGTTTGGTTCTCAGCAACAGCTGGCTGATATCCTGTAAACGGAATTGATCTGCGTTTACTTTAATTTCATCGGGTTGGCTGTCCGCGCCAACACGATGCTGCAATTCGAACTGACTCTCAGGCCAAACATCATTACCACGGATCACCTGTAAATGTTTGACCACCAGCGCATGATCCTGACCCCTTACCCGATAATCAAACATTCCGCCCAGCAAACGGAAGTCGAGGGTTCCCTTGAGGAAAGGCGCATTCACCAATACCTGGTACACACTGGTGTCACCGCTCAAGCGTGTCAGGTTCCCGTGCTGCAGCGCACCCCACAGTTTGATATCCAGAATACCGCTTCGAAGAATAACCTCTTCCTGCTCTGGCAATTGTTTTTGCCATTCCCCGAGATTAATGGCGTCTCCCCGCAAGTAAAATTCGCCAACCCATTCAGCCGGTTTTTGTACATCACCGTTGATATCAAGGGCAATCTCAAGCCGACTGCCAAGCGCTGCCGGTAAAGCAATGCTGCCACTCAGCACATGATTATCTTCATTATTCAACAGTTCTATATTGACATCATTAAAATGTCGCGCGACACCACCACGTTGCATGTCTTTCCATACCAGACTGCTGCTACGTAATGCCAGGCGGCTACGGCGAAACAACCAATTGGCCAGTTCATCGGTTTGCCCGCTGCGTAACGTCGAGGTTGTTTTACCCAGCTGACTGATATCCAGACCCTGAATCTGGATCACACCATCTTTCTGGCGTGTCACTGCCAGGTTAATTCCTTCTATTACCATCTGTGCCGGTACCACCTTTTCCGCCCGCAAGGAGGACCAGATGGCAATACCCAGATTAGCCTGCTTGAAGCTGACTAATTCAAATTTTCCGGTTTTATCCAGCAACCGCACCTGATTAAAGATCAGGGTTGGCGTCATGCCGACAAAGCGGGCATCCATGGATTCAATTTTTACCGGATGGTCGAGGAAGGTGCTGGCGATTTGCTCAATATCGAAGTGGTACGCTTTAACGTCCGAAATGAGGACACGTGCCAACGAAAGTAAGACTGCAGCCGTGACAGCCAGAATACCAACCGTATAGAGAATAGCGCGGCGTAAGCGTTTACCTATGGGCAACTTTTCAGTCATTATGCCTCGCCAGATGGATCAACGTTCAGGTTCAGTCCGCAACAGTTAGCTACTATTTTAAACCGTGTTCGTAATCGTCATATCACATGAGAACAACATCAAACTGTTCCTGGGTGTATTCCGATTCCACCTGAAACCGTATAGGAATACCGATAAACTCCTCCAGTTCCGCCACGCTGGTGGATTCTTCATCCAGCAACATATCAACAACAGTTTGGGCCGCCAGCACGAGAAAATGTTGCGCTTCAAACTGTCTTGCTTCACGCATAATTTCCCGAAAAATTTCATAACAAACGGTTTCCGCCGTCATTAATGATCCTCGACCATTACAGGTGGGACAGGTCTCGCACAAAACGTGTTCGAGACTTTCCCGCGTACGCTTGCGGGTCATTTCTACCAGCCCGAGAGAAGAAACCTCACTGATATGGGTCTTGGCATGGTCCCGTTCCAGATTCTTTTCCAGGGCACGCAAAACCTGACGACGATGCTCCGCATCCAGCATATCGATGAAATCTATAATGATAATGCCGCCCAGGTTACGTAACCGTAACTGCCGTACAATCGCCTGTGTGGCCTCCAGATTGGTTTTAAAAATGGTCTCTTCCAGATTGCGATGACCCACAAATGCTCCCGTATTAACGTCAACCGTCGTCATGGCCTCAGTCTGATCGATAATCAGATAACCACCCGACTTCAGGGAAACCTTGCGTTCAAGCGCCTTACGGATCTCATCTTCGATCCCGTAAATATCAAAAATAGGCCGCTCACCTGGATAGTACTCAATACAATCAGCCAGATCAGGAATAAACTTGCTGGCAAACCTGTGAACTTTAATAAATGTTTCGTTGGAATCTATTCGTACTTTTTCGATCACAGTACCGCTCAGGTCACGCATAGTGCGCATTACCAGTGGCAAATCCTCATGGATCAATGATCCACTAGGATCAGTTTCACTATGTTCTTTGATGGCATTCCAGAGCTTCTGCAAGAAGCGCATATCACTATAAATTGGTTCATCACCGACTCCTTCTGCCACAGTGCGGATGATATAGCCACCCGGATCAAACTCACCAGCATATCGATTAATGATATCCTTGAGTCGCTGTCGCTCCGTCTCATCTTCGATCTTTTGCGACACCCCGATATGATCCGCACCGGGCATGTACACCAGATAGCGCGAAGGAATGGAAATCTGGGTTGTCAGTCGGGCGCCCTTGCTGCCCATGGGGTCCTTGACCACCTGCACGGTTACTTCCTGGCCTTCGCGCAACAGTTCCATGATCGTCTCGGTTGGTCTGCCACCATTTTCCTGCTTCTCTGCCGCAGTCTGCACGATGTCGGAAACATGTAAAAAGGCGGTACGCTCCAGACCGATCTCGATAAAAGCGGCCTGCATACCCGGTAAGACACGACTGACCGTGCCCTTGTAGACATTACCTACCAGACCACGACGGTGCGCGCGTTCAATGTGGACTTCCTGTAATACCCCATTTTCCACATACGCAACGCGTGTTTCCTGGGGGGTAACATTGATCAGTAGCTCTTCACTCATCGATAACGAGACCTGTATAAATTCAATTTAACCGCAAATTCACTCTGCAACATGCCTGAGGCAGGCTGAATGTGAACTGAATCACTGTGTTTCTTTTCAACTTATTATGATCATGCGGTGATACACATATGTTTTCTTACCCCAATCACACCCGTTAGCGCAACGGATTAATACCTGATTGCTGTAATAATGCGGCAGTCTCATACAAGGGCAATCCCATGACGCCAGAATAACTGCCTTGCAGGTCTTGAATAAACATGGCGGCCCGCCCCTGGATCGCATAGGCGCCGGCCTTGCCATGGCATTCGCCACTTTGCCAATAGGCCTCGATTTCAGCCCGCTCCAGTTCGCGAAACGTCACCTGACTGATATTGAGCGTTACTGTTTCATGCCCCGCAATAATGGCCACCGCCGACATAACCTGGTGAGTTCGGCCCGATAATCGACTTAACATATCAAGCGCCTCTTGCTTGCTGGCAGGCTTGCCCAGAATACTGTCATCTATTACCACTGCCGTATCAGCCCCCAAAACCGGATGGACATCATCCGCTGCAAGCAGACGTTTACCGGCCAGGGCTTTTTCCAGCGCAACACGTTGCACAAATTGTGGTGCTTGTTCACCGGACTGAGGGATTTCTGGCACCGTGACTTTCAGTAACTCATAACGAACACCAATCTGGTTTAATAATTCCTGTCGCCGCGGTGAGGCGGATGCCAAATAAATATCGAATGATGAAGACATAAAACAAACACTTGTGTCGTACCACTGTTATTTTGTTTCCCTCCCCGCTGACTTACCGCAATGGTCACTTGTGGTAGGGATGGCGTTTTAAAATTGTGGTTGCCCGGTAGAGCTGTTCGGCCACGATAATCCGCACCAATGGATGGGGAAAGGTCAGGGGTGACAGGGACCAACTACGCTCAGCCTGTGCTCGACAGGCCGGAGCCAGACCTTCAGGACCGCCGATCAATAAAGCGATATCGCGACCTTCATGCGTCCAGCTATCAAGCTGCTGCGCCAGTTGTTCTGTATCCCAGCGCTGACCGGTAACATCCAGGGTAATCACCAGGGCATGTTTGGGTAACGCCTCGAGCATGCGCTCTCCTTCCTGCGCGAGCAGCCGTTTGATGTCTGCGGCCTTGGTCCGCTTGGCGGCTGGAATTTCAATCAGGTTTAAACGGCATTCGGGTGGCATGCGGCGTGCAAATTCCTCATAACCTTCACTCACCCAGGCCGGCATGCGGTTACCCACCGCAATCAAATGGATCTGCATCAGCCGTGACGAAAGTTACTGCCGTTTCTGTACCACCGCAGGGCTGTCTTCACCCCACAGTTTTTCCAGATTGTAAAAGTCGCGTATGGCGGGTTGCATGATGTGCACCACGATGTCACCCAGATCGACCAGTGCCCATTCACCATGGGTTTCGCCTTCCACACCCAGTGGCTGCACACCGGCGTGTTTCGCCTTTTCAACCACATTATCTGCCAGCGCCTTTACCTGGCGGGCGGTGTTGCCGCTCACCACGATCATGATATCGGTCACACTCGACTTGCCTTGCACGTCAATCACACGAATATCAACGCCTTTGACATCTTCAATAGCATCGACAACCAGATCTCGTAATTGTTCTCTCTTCAACATAACTCCTGATTCACCTGTAAAAATTCTGCTCTCGTATCATTTCATAAACCGTTTCCGGTAACAGATAACGGACATCCTGTCCGGCTTGTAGCTGCGCGCGGATGCGGGTTGCGGAAATATCCAGCTGGGTCACTTCCACGAAGCAGATCCCCCCCGCTGACGTATCGGCTAACTGCGCCGCCGGAATCGCATGTTGCTGTAGCAGGCTTTGCAACTCACCCGGCAAATCATCGTGATTCCAGCCAGGCCGATGCGTAATGACCAGATGTGCCAGCTCAACCAACTGTTGCCACTGATGCCAGCCGGGTAGTCCCACAAAGGCATCATAGCCAAGAATCAAACATAACGGCTCCGCCCCCAGTTCGCTTCGCAAGGAAGCCAGGGTATCCACCATGTAAGAAGGGCCGGGACGTTGCAGTTCCCGCTCATCCACCACAAAACCGGGCTGATAGTTAATCGCCGCTTTTAGCATCGCCAGACGCTGGGTCGGGCTGGCAGCCGGCTGATCGCGGTGCGGCGGTTGGCGGGCAGGAATAAAGCGCACTTCCCGCAAGCGTAATGCCTGCTGAACTTCCAGTGCCGGGCGCAGATGACCGAAATGGACGGGATCAAAGGTACCACCAAAAACACCGATCATGGGATCCGGCCTGAATGGCATGAACAACCGCAATACCGCCTGGCCAGTTTACTCACGAATATGGCCATCACCCAGAACGATATATTTCTGAGAAGTCAGGCCTTCAAGTCCAACCGGGCCACGCACATGAATCTTGTCGGTGCTGATTCCGATTTCCGCGCCGAGACCGTACTCGAAGCCGTCAGCAAACCGGGTTGAGGCATTCACCATCACGGAACTGGCGTCGACTTCTGCCAGGAAACGTCGTGCCCGGCCCAGATCTTCCGTCATTATTGATTCGGTATGGCCGGAACCGTGCTGATGGATATGATCGATCGCAGCGGCCAGATCCTCGACCACACGAATGGAGAGTATGGGCGCCAGGTATTCCGTATCCCAGTCCGCCTCGGTTGCCGCCTTGCTGTCCTTGAGGATGGCTCGGGTCGCTTCATCGCCGCGTAATTCCACCCCCTTTTCCTGATACAGCTTGCCAAGGGGTGGCAAGACTTGATCCGCAATGCCCTGGTTCACTAACAGGGTTTCCATGGTATTGCAGGTCCCGTAGCGCTGGGTCTTGGCATTAAAAGCCACCTTGATGGCCTTGTCGGGATCAGCCTTGTCATCAATATAGACATGACAGATGCCATGCAGATGCTTGATCACCGGCACCTTGGCTTCCTGACTGATGCGTTCGATCAATCCCTTACCGCCGCGCGGTACAATCACATCCACGTACTGCGACATGGTGATCAGTTCTCCCACCGCCGCCCGATCCGTGGTTTCCACCACCTGCACCACCTCCGCCGGCAACCCGGCGGCCTTGAGTCCCGCATGAATGCAGGCGGCAATCGCCTGGTTGGAATGCTGGGCTTCCGAGCCGCCCCGCAGGATCGCGGCATTCCCCGACTTGAGACACAGTCCGGCAGCATCCGCCGTTACATTGGGACGTGATTCATAAATGATGCCGATGACACCCAGCGGGACGCGCATCTTGCCCACCTGGATCCCGGAGGGACGATAATTCATGTCGGTGACTTCCCCCACCGGATCCGGCAGGGCGGCAATTTGCCGCAAGCCTTCCGCCATGGCGGCGATCCGCTCCGGATCGAGCTGGAGTCGATCCAGCAGGGCGGCATCCAGGCCTTTGGCCGCGCCGGCCGCCATGTCTTTACGGTTTTCGGCCAGCAATTCAGCTTCCCGCGCCAGAATTGCCTCGGCGGTGGCCAGCAGGGCCTGATTTTTGGGCCCGGTCAGGGTGCGTGCCAGTACCCGGGCTGCCTGGCAGGCCTGCTGCCCCACCGTTTGCATATACTGTTTTACGTCAACTTTGACATCCATTCGGTTTTTCTCATGTTGATTCAGGCGCTGACACCCTTGAACAGCGGCGCGCCCGCGACTTTCAGGATCAATTGTAACAACTCGTCCCACGGCTTGCCTGTTGCCTGGCCCTTGATCACCCGTTCGATTTCACCGACCTGCCACACCAGGGCCTGCCAGCGTTTCAGCGGATAACGCCGCAACGCCGCCTGCACCGGGCGTTTGCGCCTGTCCCATACCCGATATTGGGCCAAAACCTGTCCCATCGCCTGCCCCTGCTGCAAAGCATGGCTCATCCCGGCGAGACTGCGAATTTCCCGTCCCAGTGCCCATAACACCAGCACCGGTTCTACCCCTTCGCCCTGCAAGCCATACAATATCCGTACCGCGCGGGTTCGCTCACCCAGCAACGCGGTGTCGACCAGGCTGAAGACATCGAAACGGGCGCTGTCGGATACCGCCGCCGCCACCTGATCGGCATCCACGCGTCCCCCGCCCGTCAGCAGACGGAGCTTTTCCAGTTCCTGATCGGCCGCCAACAGGTTGCCCTCGACCCGATCCGCCAGCATGGCCAGGGCTTCCGGGGTGGGTTGCATATCTCGCAACTGCATGCGTTGCTTGATCCAGGCGGGCAAATTGTCCGCCGCGATCGGCCAGACCTGTACCACCACGCCCGATCGCTCCAGTGCCTTGAACCACCTGGTGTTTTGTTGCGCTTTCTCCAGCTTACCCGCCACGATCAGGAGTACCGTATCCTCGGGGGGCTTGTCGCAATACTGCTGCAAGGCCTTGCTGCCGGCATCGCCGGGTTTGCCACCGGGCAGGCGCAGTTCCAGCAGGCGTTTGTCAGCGAACAAGGACAGCGCATCCGCCGAGGCGCTGAGCTGCTGCCAGTCAAAGCCACGCTCCACGTGCATGACCTGACGCTCCGCATGGCCCAGTTCCAGCGCTTTATGCCGTATGGCACGACTGACCTGCTCGAGTTGAAAGGGTTCTTCTCCGGAAACCAGATAGACACCGGCCAGTTCCTTGTCGAGATGGCGCGGGATTTGTTCAGGGCGCAGTCGCATTCGAACTTGCCTCTGGGCTCACTGGGACGGGATTGTCCAGACCGGCCTTGAGACGACGCAGCATTTGTCGCACCGCCTCATCGCGCATTTCCCGCACCAACCGGGCTTCTTCATCTGCCTTGGCCAGGGTCTGGTTCGGATCGTAACGATACTGACGACGTAACTGGATGGATTGTGCCACTACCCGGGTGACGCCGTCGGGATCATCGAGACGAAAGCCGAGGGTGTATTCGAGTTCATACTGGTTCGCCTGACCACTGCTATCGACCGAGAGAACACGGCGTTGCGAGGCATCGCGGCTAATCACCAGAACACTGCGTGCCTGTTGCGCCGAGTCAACCACCTCACCCCCGACGCGGGCAAGACCATTGCGCAAGGCCACCCCCAGCTCGCCATAAGGCTTGGTGCCCTGGATGGCAACCGCGGTCATTTCCGGTGGCAATTCCACTGCGCCACGTAAATGAAATCCGCAACTGCTTGCTGTGCTGAACAGCATGATGAGCAGCAATGTCGGTACCTTTGGCAGGCGCCATAAACGAATCCGGATTGAGTCGGTCAGCATGCCGGGGTTCTCTGCAGCCACGGATTATTTCACCACCACATTGACCAGCTTACCGGGTACCACGATGATCTTCACTATGCCCTTGCCTTCAATGAACCGTTGCACGTTGATATCGGCCAGCGCGGTTTCCTCGACTTGCTTGCGCTCAGCATCTGCGGCCACCGCGATCCGGGCGCGTAATTTGCCGTTGACCTGGACCACGATCGGGATCTCGTTTCGGCTCAGGGCGGTTTCATCCGCTTGCGGCCAGGCACAATCAATGACGGGTTCTGCATGACCCAGTGCATGCCACAGGCTATGGCAAATATGCGGTACGATCGGCGCCAGGAGCAACACAACCATTTCCAGTGCTTCCTGCACTACGGCACGATCCTGCGGCGCGGCATCCTCGTACCGGTTCAGGGCATTGAGTAATTCCATCACCGCGGCAATCGCGGTATTGAAGGTGAATCGCCGGCCCACGTCATCACCGAACTTGGCCACGGTCTCATGCACCTGGCGGCGCATGGTCTGTTGCGCTTCGGTCAGCTCCGCTGTCTGCAATGCAGGAGGACGGCCCACCTGGACATGGGTATAGACCCGCTTCCACAAGCGTTTCAGAAAGCGGTGCGCGCCCTCCACCCCCGCATCGGACCACTCCAGACTTTGCTCGGGGGGTGCGGCAAACATCATAAACAGGCGTGCCGTGTCGGCCCCATACTGTTCAATCAAGGCCTGGGGATCAACCGTATTGCCCTTGGATTTGGACATTTTGGCACCGTCCTTCAGCACCATGCCCTGGGTCAACAGATTGGTGAACGGCTCATCATTGACCAGCAACCCCTCGTCGCGTAACAGCTTGTTGTAGAACCGGGCATAGAGCAAATGCAAAATGGCATGTTCAATGCCACCAATATATTGATCTACCGGCATCCAGTAGTGGGCCCGCTCATCCAGCATGGCCCCCTCATTGCCGGGACTGGCATAACGGGCAAAATACCAGGACGATTCCATGAAGGTATCAAAGGTGTCGGTTTCCCGTTCCGCCTCACCGCCACATTGCGGACAGGTGGTCTGATAAAACGCCGGCATTTTCTTGATGGGGGAACCCACACCGTCAAATGTGATCTCTTCGGGCAACACCACCGGCAGATCCGTCTCCGGTACCGGCACCTCACCACAATGGCGGCAGTTGATAATCGGGATGGGTGCGCCCCAGTAACGCTGGCGAGACACCCCCCAGTCGCGCAGCCGGAAGGTCGTGCGTTTGCCGCCCTGACCCAGTTGTTGCAGATGCCCGGCAATGGCATCAAACGCCTGTTCGGACGACAGACCGCTGAACTCACCCGAGTCGATGAGCACGCCCTTGTCGGTAAACGCCCCGCACTGCAGATCGGCCTCGGTATCAGATGACACCGGGGCAATCACCTGTTTGACGGGCAGGCCGTATTGGCGGGCAAATTCCCAGTCCCGCTGGTCATGTGCCGGGACCGCCATGACAGCCCCTTCGCCATATCCCATCAGGACGAAGTTGGCAATAAACACCGGCACCTTGTCCCCACTGATGGGGTGGATCGCCTTGAAACCGGTGTCCATGCCTTGCTTTTCCATGGTCTCCAGCGTCGCTTCAGCCACGCCGCTGCTCTGGCATTCCTTTATAAAGCGTGCCACATTGACTGCCCGGTCGGCGGCGGCCCGGGCCAGCGGGTGCTCCGCCGCCACCGCCACATAGGTGACGCCCATGAGGGTATCGGGACGCGTGGTGAAAACCTTCAGGGCTTCCGAACTTCCTTCAATGGCAAAACTGATTTCGACCCCTTCGGAACGCCCAATCCAGTTGCGCTGCATGGTGCGCACCTGCTCCGGCCAGCCGTCGAGCTTGTCGAGTTCCGCCAGCAATTCCTCCGCGTAGTCAGTGATCTTCATGAACCACTGGGGAATGTCCTTGCGCTCCACCTCGGTGTCACAGCGCCAGCAACGGCCGTCAATCACCTGCTCATTCGCCAACACGGTCAGATCATGGGGGCACCAGTTAACCGGCGCAGTCTTGCGGTATACCAGGCCTTTCTTGAACAATCGGGTAAACAGCCATTGCTCCCAGCGATAATAATCCGGATCACAGGTCGCCAGTTCCCGTTGCCAGTCATACGCCAGCCCCAGCCGTTTCAGCTGGCCACGCATGTAATCGATGTTCTCACGGGTCCATTTGGCGGGTGGTACCTGGTTCTGGATGGCGGCGTTCTCGGCCGGCAGACCGAATGCGTCCCAGCCCATGGGCTGCAACACGTTCCTGCCCTGCATGCGTTGATAGCGACTGATCACATCGCCGATGGTGTAATTCCGCACATGCCCCATATGCAGGCGTCCGCTCGGGTAGGGAAACATGGAGAGACAGTAGAATTTCTCCTTGTCAGGATCTTCGGTGACTTCAAAGCAGCGCCGGGATTCCCAGTAGTCCTGGGCGGCTTGCTCGATTTGTTCGGGATGATACTGGTCTTGCATAAATCCTGGGACACCTTTTATTAATGGGTGGCTGAAAATCAAGCCCGTAAGGATACCGCAGGCGCCCTGCACCCCACAATCAGACTTGCAATCCCGCCTCCCGGGATGGATCATCCCTTCCAGTCATTATCCAGTTGTAAGGAATCACGCCATGAAACCGGACACCCAGGAAAAACTGCTCAAGACCTACAATGAGATGCGCGAAGCGGTCAAAACCGCCTGGCATGAGGCCGAAGAGAAAACCCTGCCCACCCTCAAGCAGGCCCTCGATAAAGCTGAACAGAAAGCCTCCGACCTGGGCGAATTGAGCCGGGAAGAAATCCAGAAACTCAGCGACTACCTGCAACGGGACATTCATGACGCCGCCCACGCTCTGACCGACAACGGTAAACAGCTGGCCGACTGGCTCGAGTTTGATCTGGATCTGGCCGAAGCCAAATTTGGCGAATGGGTCGCCAAGGTGGCCAACCCCACGACCCTGGAACTGCAACTGTGGCGTGAACGCGCCAAAATGGGCGAATGGCATACCGGGGAAATCACCGGAGGCGGTACGCTGGTCTGCAATAGTTGTGGGGAACAGATCCACTTTGACAGCTCGGGACATATTCCCCCGTGTCCGAAATGCAAGGGGACGGTATTTACCAAGGAATATGGTGGTTAGGCTGTTCTAGTTTTTTATTTCGCCCCGCGGTTGCGCGGCTGTGAGCGAATTACTTTTCGTATAGATATACCTTTATTTCTCTTCTATTTCGCCCGCCGCTACGCGGCTGAGGCGAGTCCATTTTCTTTGCTCGTCCAAAGAAATGGACGAAAAGAAAGGACGTCCCCAGGCTCGTCCGCTCACGCGGATACCCTCGGTGCGCGCCTTCAGCGGGCCTCGACGTAAACTCGCTCATCAACACCATTCGCTCAGACAACGTCTCGGCTTGTCCGCTTCGGGCTGTGCGCCTCGGCATCGCCAAAGGGGAATGGTCCTTCGATTAACTCCGTACTCGCTATACGGAACAACCCCTTTGACGCCGCTGAGTCCCGCAGAGAAAATCAGAGGCCCCGAGCTGTTGTTTGAGTGAGCAACGCGAGCGAGTTTACAGCGAGGGCTGATTTTCTCGAGGAACGAGGGCATTCCGTTTATCAACTTCTGTTGAGAAACGGAACAAGTCATGGGGCGTCATTCTTTTGGTGACTTTTCTTGGACGAGCAAGAAAAGTCACTCGCCCTAAGCGCGATAGCGCGGGGCGAAATAAAACATAAAATGCATTTGCCTCGGCGGGCAAAAAATATTACTTCTTATAAAATATAAACTTCAGCCACACGACGCCCAACACCAGAAACCCCAATCCAATCACCACCCAGTTCCCCCACCGCACATATAATGTCGTGCCTTGGCGCGGTTGCACTTCACCGGTTAATACATAGGTTTCAAACTGCGGCGATCGTTTTACCACATACCCCTTGTGATTAATGATGGCGGAGATGCCGTTGGTGGTGGCCCGCAGTAATGGCCGGCCGGTTTCCACCGCCCGCATACGCGAGATCTGCAAGTGTTGATGGGGCGCAAAGGAATCACCATACCAGGCATTATTGCTGCCGTTGATCAACAACGTGGCGGCGGGCAAAAAGTCGATCACTTCTTCCCCGAAGGCGTCTTCATAACACACCGTGGGAGCGAGGCGTTGTCCGGCGGCTTGCAGGGGTAATTGATCATTGCTGCCGCGACTGAAACTCGACATGGGCAAATCAAAGAAGTTAATCAAGCCACGCAGGAGAGATTCCAGTGGCACAAATTCGCCAAACGGAACCAGATGCCGTTTGTGATACATCTCCGGGTTATCCCCGAGTACCACGAAACTGCTGTAGTACTGATCTGTTTGCAGGTTCAGTACCGGTACGCCAACGACCAGGTCCGTACCATGTTGTTTCGCTTCCGCCACCAATGGCATGAAATAGTCATCGACCAAAGTATGATAGAAGGTGGTCATGGCATTTTCCGGCCAGAAAATCAGATCGCTGTCCCAATGCTGACGGGTCAGATCCGCATAGAGATCCAGCCGTGACTGGATCTGATCCGGATCCCACTTGGTAATCTGCGGGGCGTTACCCTGCAACAGGCTGACTTTGACAGGCGTACCATATTTGTCAGTCCATTCGACCGCCGACAGCCCGGTAGCACCGACAAACAATAGCGCTACCGCGCCAGCTGCAACGAATCGCGTTCGGTGTTGATTGGCCAGCAGGAGGACCAACATCAAGGCGGCCGTCAACGCCGTTGCCCAACTGACGCCATATATGCCGAGCACCGGGGCAATGCCCGCCAGGGGGGTATTCAACTGGCTGTACCCCAGATTCAACCAGGGAAAGCCGGTTAGAAACCAGCCTCGCACCCATTCAAACAACAACCACAGTGCTGGGTAAATCACCAGCAGGCTGGAGATGCGACTCGAGTCTAAACGTTGTTGCAGCCTGACAGACACATACCCTTGCAGGGCAGGATATAACGCGAGAAAAGCCACGAAGGCCGCCGTCATCAGTACCGCCAGCGGCACGGATGCATAGCCATGCACGTGAATTGCAACATACACCCAGGAGACACCCACGCCGAACATTCCCAGACCAAACAGGAAACCCATTAATGCGGCCTGTTTGGGCGAGGCAGTTAACCAGTAATAAAACAGCACCAAGGGGGCGAAATAGGCGAGCAGAAAAAGATTAAAGGGCGCAAACGCCAACGGGAGACTCGCTCCGGCGAGAAAACACCAGAGTAATGCGGCTCTTGAATGGGTGAGCAGTGTTTTAACTACCACCGGCCGTCCCGGCCTGTGAGGGTTCTGCCTCGACTTCGCGACGACTGACGTGGAGTAAATAAATTTGCCGATTACTGGCGCGCAGCACCTTGAAATGAAACTCGCCCAGATCGAGGGTTTCACCGCGCTTGGGCATGTGACCGAATCCATTCATCACCAGGCCGCCGATGGTATCGAATTCTTCATCGCTGAAGCTGGTCTGGAAATGTTCATTAAAATCTTCAATCGGCGTAATCGCCTTGACGGTGTATTCCTCATTGCGATGCTCGAAGATATAGGCATCTTCTTCTACGTCGTGCTCGTCTTCGATCTCACCGACAATCTGTTCCAGTACATCTTCAATGGTCACCATCCCGGCCACACCGCCGTACTCATCCACAACAATGGCAATGTGGTTGCGACTGGCACGAAATTCCTTGAGCAACACATTGAGGCGTTTGCTTTCCGGAATGAATACCGCCGGACGCAGGATGTCACGCAGATTAAACCGGCTGTCTTCCCCGTCCAGGAAATAGGGCAACAGATCCTTGGCCAACAGAATGCCAATCACCTCGTCACGATTCTCGCCCACCGCCGGGAAGCGGGAATGGGCCGATTCCACCACGGTCTGCAAGATGACTTTCAGATCCGCATCCCGCTCAACCACCACCATCTGGGCCCGGGGAATCATGATGTCACGCACCTGCATTTCCGAAACGCCGATCACGCCTTCGATCATCGTCAGGGCGTCATAATCGATAACGGCGTTCTTCTGCGCTTCCTGCAGGACGCCGATCAGTTGGTCCCGATCCTTCAACTCGCCCTGCAATGCCTGGCCCAGCCGTTCCAGCCAGCTGCGTTTCTGTTCCTTATCGGGATTGGTAGTCTCGTCGTTCATGATGCCTCGTCGAGTAAATAGGGATTGGAATAACCCAGTTTCTGTAAAATGTGAATCTCCCGTGCCTCCATGTCCTCGGCTTCTGCCGGTTGCTGGTGATCGTAGCCCAGCAGATGCAGCGTGCCGTGCACGATCATGTGGGCCCAGTGCGCGGTGTCGGTCTTGCCCTGTTCACGGGCTTCCCGCTGCACCACCGGGGCCGCAATGACCAGATCGCCCAGTAAATTGAGATCCACACCGGGAGGGGCTTCAAAGGGAAAAGACAAAATATTGGTTGGACCGCTCTGGTGGCGATAGCGGGCATTCAGCGCCGCCATTTCCGGCTCATCCACAATGCGGACGGTCAACTCTATGTCGGTAGCATAGGCTTCCGCTACCAGAACGGCCTCGATCCAGCGCCGTATGTCGTCCTCATCCGGACCGCCTTCGACTTCGGCCTGGAGATCAAGCGCCACATTCATGGGGTCGGTCCCTCGCTGGATTCATAGGCAGTGACGATGCGTTGTACCAGGGGATGGCGCACGACGTCCTTGGGCGTAAAAAAGGTGAAGCTGATACCTTTTACATCCTTCAACACCTCGATCACGTGGCGCAGTCCTGATTGCTGCCCCCGCGGCAAGTCTACCTGGGTCACATCCCCCGTCACCACCACCTTGGTGCCAAACCCGATCCGGGTGAGGAACATCTTCATCTGCTCCATGGTGGTGTTCTGGGCTTCATCCAGAATGACAAAGGACTCATTCAGGGTGCGGCCCCGCATGTAGGCCAGTGGCGCTACCTCAATCACATTGCGTTCCATCAATTTGGCGACCTGTTCGAATCCCAGCATTTCATACAGGGCGTCATAAAGCGGACGTAAATACGGATCAATTTTCTGGGCCAGATCGCCAGGCAGGAAACCCAGTCTTTCGCCTGTTTCTACCGCCGGCCGGGTCAGGATCAGGCGGCGGACGGAATCCCGTTCGAGGGCGTCGACGGCACTGGCCACGGCCAGATAGGTCTTGCCGGTGCCGGCCGGTCCGATACCAAAACTGAGATCATACTGCTGAATATCCCGCAGGTATTCCTGCTGATGGGGGCCGCGACCGCGGACCGCCCCCCGCTGGGTGTGAATGATGACTTCATCCTTGGGAGTGATATCCGCGATAAGCGCATCCACACCGGACTCCTGTAAATGCAGGTTGACCTGGCTGGGATTAAGAACCTGACTTGCGGTCTCGGCATACAAATCACGCAGGACTTCCTCCGCGGCCAGCACCGAACGACTGTCCCCGATCACCCGGAAGGCATTGCCGCGATTGTTCACCTCCACCCCCAGGCGGCGTTCGATTTGACGCAGGTGTTCATCGAACTGGCCACACAGATTGGCCAGCCGCTCGTTATCGGCAGGTTCAAGAACTATATCGGAAGAATGGACGCTGGTAGTCAAAACAAGATGGGAAATCGTTTTCGCTCAGGCGCAGATAGTAGCAGTAGTGACCAGTTCACCACGGAGAGAATTGGGCAAGGATTCAGTTATGATCACGTCGACAAAATCACCAATCAGTGCGGAATCTCCCTTAAAGTTTACCACACGATTGTTCTCTGTGCGGCCACTGACCTGGCCCGGATCTTTCCGGGAGTGGCCACTCACCAGCACGCGCTGGGTGGTCCCGACCATGCGTCGGCTGATGACCTGGGCCTGCTGGTTGATGCGTTGCTGTAGCCGGCTAAGCCGCTGTTTCTTGACTTCGAGTGGCACGTCATCGGGCAAGGC
>JBECLA010000013.1:0-11709 GCA_040235565.1 Thiohalomonadales bacterium
AGTTTCTTACAGGTAGTCGTTACGCGGCCATGAGTTTTTCCAGCGTTTGCTGGTCCGGGCCGACGAACGTCGGTGCGCTACAAGCGCCAGCCAGGTTGCGCAGCAGGGTCTTGCTCATGTTGACTGCTGGCGGGAGGTGTGAGCTGAGGATGGTGCGTGCATTCAATCGTTCGATTGCAGTCAGGGTTGCGCCGAATTTACCGGTGTCGATCAGACCAAGCCAGGGCGCATCTATGGATGCCCAGGTATGACCACCTGCACGTAACCTGGTGGGATCGATATCGCTGGCAAAATCAGCGGGTTCTTCCAGCAGGGCGCCGAAGCTGTCGGCGCTGATCAGAGTGTCGGACTGAGGGTCGAACAGCCCCGTGGTTTCAGGCGCATCGTAGGTGGGCGGTTTTACCGCCAGTAATGCCCGGTCACCGACATCGAGTGACTGACCGGGATTCAACAGAAAGGCCCGATCCAGTGGTAAGCCCTGCAACCCCATTTTGGCCATGCCGATATAGGTGGTGACGACACGGGCATGGGGGGCCTCCGCCAGCACCGCTTCGAGGTTACCGAGGTGGTCCATATCGGCATGGGTGATCCAGATCCAGCGGAGTTCTTCCGGCTCAATGACAGCTCTCAGTTCCCTCATAAACTCCGGTCGCACCGCCGTCATACCGGTGTCGACCAGGACGGGTTCTCTGGCTTTGATCACAAAGGCATTCACCGGCAGTACGCCAAATCCGGGCACGGGAATATACGACACCAGCGAGGTGATATCCGGGGCGCATTGTTTTGATTCAAACATGGTTGGTTTGTCCATATGACATATCTCCTGATGGTTGTGGCCTCAATGACTGACAGGGGCGCGTATTTAGTGAACATGTCTGTATACCGAAATAGGCTAGACCCGGAGGGGAAAGTTGTCAAGTATTGATTAAACAGCTATGTTTATTAAAATATCGTGTTAAACCAATTGGAATATCATGTTTTTCTAATGAGGAAGCGAAAATACAGGAAAACCCGGCGGGCGGAGCAGGAGGAGCAGACAAGGGACAAAATTGTCAGCGCTGCCATGGCCTTGCATGAAGAGATTGGACCCCGGGCAACCTCGATAAGCGCGATTGCCGAACGGGCCGGGGTACAACGTCTTACGGTTTATCGCCACTTTAAAGATGATGTTGCCATATTTCAGGCGTGCTCTTCCCGCTGGTTCGAGCTCAACCCCCCGCCCAACCCCTCCTCGTGGCAGGAGCTGGCTCCGGCGGTACAACAAACGAAAGAAGCGTTACGCAATATTTACAACTACTACGCGGCTAATGCCCGTATGTTGAACAGGGTGTATAGCGATGCAGCCGACGTGCCCGCGCTGCAAGAGGTAATGGATGGATTCAGGACCTATTTAAATCAGATAGGAAATGATCTCTTAAAGGCCTGGCAACCCGAAACTAAAAAAAGTAAGGACGTCAAGGTACTCATCAATCATGCGTTACGATTTTCGACCTGGGAATCGTTTTCCCAGGAAAAAATCAAGGAGAAGAGAATTGCAGAGGTGATGACCAAATGCATTGACAGTATCGCCTCGTGATCAATTCTCCGGCACATAAATGGGACAGAGTTAAGTTTCTGATATAGTCTCCCGCAGAACTGCTTCCAGACTGCTTTTGGGAACACAATCACTGTTTTAAGGACAGAAGGGATTAACATCGTCACAGGTGTATGTTGCCAGGTGGTATGTTTATCATCGTTTTCCCCTGGATTTAATATATACTCAAGTCATTATTTTCCAGAGTCACGGGTTTAACTATGCAGAGCTTGAGCTTTCTGACAGATGCTGTGGCTGTACCTGTATGGTTATTCATATTATTGATTGCCGGGCTGGTCCCGCTGTTTTATCAACTTATCAAGCTGATTGGCCATTTCAAACGAGGTGAAATTGTCAAGGAAGTGGATGATGGTGTGGTGTTATGGAAAATCAGAAAATCAGCCACCCCCAGGAAGTCACCAACTGATGTATCCAAAGAACAAGAAAAACAAAAGGAGAGTGAAAGTAATATTATTCAAGTCTTGAAGGTCATGGCAGCCGAAGGGGATAAGGGCATTTTGCTGAAATCAGTTGTGGACCGGGTATCAATAAGTAATGCAAATGTTCAAAGGGCCGTGCAGGAGTTAATAGGCAGAAAGATAATTGAAGAGGTTATTGGTGTAAGTGGAACAAAGTATTATCTGACTCAGATAGGGAAAATGTATTGTGCCAAAAAGGGGCTTGGCAAAGCCAGATAGATAACAGGAAGTATAAGCAGGGCTCAGGGCGCGCTTGTTTAGTCTAGCCCGGGTGAGAAAAAATCACTCTCTAACAGGTTTGATGCAGCTTCTATGATCAGGGAATAAACATCACTTTCGTTCCCAAGATTTCCAATGCTATTTTTCATATCAGATTGTTGATATACATTTCCCTGACGATCAAAATAAAATTTAGTAATCGGGGTTGTTGTAAGAGTGTTGTCGAGTTCTTTGTGACGGTGTGTAACAATGATTATTCCCGAAATGACTGAACCATGGATGCAGGATTTGTATTTAAAAATTAATTCTTCATCCAGGTAGTAGATATGGATATAGTTTTCTTTCAGCTCTATTTTTATTCCAGAATGTTTGAGATCATGCTTGATTGCGATAGCCGCATCTTCAAACAAGGCATATTTTGATACCAATTCAGCGTGCTCATGACTGGCACGTTCGACCATTTCTTTCTTTCCTTGTTCGATCATTAGTAACTCCTTATATCATTCAAATGGCAATCAATTAAAAAAATATTATCATATAATCTTGAGAATGCTTGTGTATCTATTCTTATACGCCTTATTTAATTTTTCTATTGATTCTTCTTCTGGACGATGAATGAATTGAAAATCATATCACTGAGTAAATTGGTTGATTTCTCTATAGCAAGGACCATTCCTGCAGTTCGGGTGCCTTTCTCCCATCAATTGATCACAGCTGTGAATTAAAGAAGACAGGGTCTGAAGGATCCCCACAAATTTCCTGTCAGCATCGTTCTGTTTAGCTATTCCGTCATACTGGCACGACCCACAGGGCCAGTATTTTCGCCAGTCGCTCCGGGTTTCCTCGACAATTGCTCCTCGGCAACTGAATCGCTCTCGCTCATCCCTGGGCTCGTGCCCACACGTGACACCCGTACTTCCTTGTACATCGTCCCTGGCGATCACGCCGGAATGACGTTAGCGATAAAGTTCAGGATCAGTTGTAAGGTCACTACACGCCCGCCAGCTGTTCGTCTATATATGTGAGTATCAATCACAACCTCCGGCAGGGAGCATTCAAATGGAAGACGTGGAAAAACTTCTCAAGACCGCCATGGGCGAGATCGAGCGCATGCTGAACACCAAGACAGTGGTGGGGGAGCCCATTACCGTCGAGGGTAACACGCTGATCCCGCTGGTCAGCGTCGGATTCGGTTTTGGTGCAGGCGGTGGTACCGGCACGATGAAATCCGGCGAACAGGGCGAGGGGACCGGCGGTGGGACGGGTGGCGGTGGCGGCGTCAAGCCAATCGCACTGATCATCATCAACCAGGACGGCGTTCGCCTGGAGCCGATCAAAGGGACCGCAACTTCGGTGCTGGAGAAAGTGGCCGAAGCCATCAGTAAGACGACCGGCAAGGGAGGCGGGAAGAGCACTGACTGAGGGTCAGACGGGTGTTCATTATCTGGGTTCTTGTTGCGCTGCTGACGGGCCTGCTGGTATTGCTCGCCATTCCGGTGGAACTCGCCTTTTCCGTGCAGCGCCGGGCAGGCAAGCAGCAGGTGCGGGGTACGTTCGGCTGGTTGTTCGGCCTGGTCCGGTTGCCGTTGGGTGAGCCAAGGAAGCGCGCCGAATCGCGGTCGGTGTACCCCAGGGCCAAAACACGCAAGTCCCGGCGCGCCGGGGGACGCCGGGTATGGGCCGCGGTGCGGAGCAAGGGTTTCGGTCGGCGAGTGCTGCGACTGGTGCGGGATCTGTTGCGACGCATTCACATCTTTGACCTCAGCCTGAAAGTCCGCCTGGGTCTGGATGATCCGGCGGATACCGGCCGGCTGTGGGCGGTGGTCGGGCCATTGGCAGCACTGCTGGCGCTGCCACCGGTCGCCAGGATTACCATTGAACCGGAGTTCAGCAGTGAAACCCTGGAGGTCGACGGCCGGGCTCATATCCGCATCGTCCCGATCCAGTTGCTGTTCGTGATCCTCGTCTTTCTGTTATCGCCCGCCACGTTACGCGCGTTGTACACCATGGGCAGAGCGGCATAATGAACGAGTTGCGTGCCGGCGACCCAATCACAGTAGCAGGGGTGACCCTGGTTCCGATTGAGCGGGTGCAGATCAATACCGAAAAACAGTCGTATGGTTATTGGCTCAACGCCACAAAAGAAGCGGTGGCCATCATCATCTGCGAACCACAAGGTCCACGCCTGATGAATGTCGGGGAAGCAAAGTGTTCCCTCGACAACATAATGATGGAACTGCCGGCGCTCGAATCCTTGCTTACCGAATTTTTTCTTACCAGAAAATAATATAGGACATGACCACCCAATTCTGTAAAGAACGGGAGCCAAATACCTGTCCTTAATGTGTGGAGAAGCTGCTAATATATCGCAAATCAAGATATACAAGCACAGCAGCATGCAGACCCAGCCCCAGTTTCTGACTCTCCGCGAACACATGCAGTCGATCATCGTCGGCCAGGCGGCGTTGCTGGATCGGATCATGATCGGTGTCCTTACCGGTGGCCATTTGTTGCTCGAGGGACCACCAGGGCTGGCCAAAACCACGGCGGTGAAAGCGCTGGCGAGCGGGATACATGCCAGTTTTCAACGTATCCAGTTTACGCCGGATCTGATGCCGGCCGATATAACCGGCAGCGACGTGTATGATCCCCAGCAGCGCCAGTTCGAATTCATGCCCGGGCCGCTGTTTCACGAAATTATTCTGGCCGATGAAATCAACCGTGCTCCACCCAAGGTGCAATCCGCCTTGCTGGAGGCAATGGAAGAGCACCAGATTACTGTTGGCGCCCAGACCCATGTGCTGCCTGATCTGTTTATTGTGATGGCAACACAAAACCCGCTGGAACAGACCGGCACGTACCCCCTGCCCGAGGCGCAACTGGATCGATTTTTACTGCACGTGGTCATCGATTACCCGGATCAACAGGATGAACTGATGATCCTGCGCCGGGATCGGCAAACCCATTTTGGTGAGGACCAACCCGGGGTGGAAAGTCGTTTGCTACCGGAGACGGTGTTGCAGGCACGGCATGAAGTCGCCGAAGTGCATATCGAGCCGACGCTGGAAGAATATGCCGTACAGTTGATCAATGCGACACGCCGGCTGGAGCAATGGGTGCCGGAGTGGGCAGGTTATATTGATTTTGGTGCCTCACCCCGTGCAACGCAGGCGCTGGTGCGAGCAGGGAGTGCGTATGCCTATATTCAGGGGCGGGAGTATGTCATTCCGGATGATTTGATCGAGGTTGCCCCGGATGTCCTGCGCCATCGCATTCTGCCGAGTTTTTCTGCCCGCGCGAACCAGATCGATGCGAATCGTCTAATCGAGCGTTTGCTTGAGGTTGTCCCGATTCCCTGAGGCGGGATTGAGCACCATGTCTTTGCTGGCTCCCTGGTCAAAACCCCACTATGTTAGCAGCTTGCCCCTGGTGGATGATGCCAGCCTGCAAGCGATTCATCACGCTGCCACAGCCAGTACCGCGCCGACGCTGGTCATCCAGCGAGAAGTTCAACAGCTGCTACTGGGGGAGCGGCAGTCGGTGTATGCCGGCAGTGGCTATGAATTTGCCGACAATGTGCCGTTGCAACGTGGAGATGATGCCCGGTTTATCAACTGGCGCGTGTTTGCACGCACCGGTGAATACTACCGCAAGGCCTTTTACGAGGAACGACGCCCACAGGTCTGGTTAATTCTGGACCGTAGCAGCACGATGTGCTTTGGCACCCGCACGCGACTCAAGCTCGCGCTGGCGGTGCAGCTGGCACTGTTTCATTTATTTGTAGCACAGCGCCAGCAATTACTCAGCGGCGCCATTTTGCTGGATGAACAGGCCAACTGGATCAAGCCGGCCCAGAGCCAGGCGGCCGTGCAGGCACTCATTGCGCAGCTGCGGCAGTGTTGTGCAACACCGGTTGACCAGGCTAACCAATACGGCCTGCGTGCCTTGTTGGCCCAGTTGGCCCTGCGTTTGCGCCCGGGTTGCATCGTCATCATTTACAGTGACTTTCACGATCTGCAGGCCGCTGACATGAATCTGCTGCATGCCCTGAGTGAAAAACACCGGGTGTTGACCCGCCATATCATTGATCGCTGTGAAGTCGATTTGCCGCTGTCCGGTCAGTATCGCTTTGCCGATCGTCATGACGGCCTGTCGGTTGATTGCAGTGATACCGCATTACGTGAACAGTATCACGAGCACATGCAGCAACATCACGCACAAATTGCCGGTTGGTTACAACAGGCTGGCTGTGATTATCAACGGTACCTGGCCGACGCAGAGCTGTTCGTTACCCCGGAGTCAGACAATGGCTAAGGAAAAACTCATTGCGATGCAGTGGGTCGAGGTGATGCCGCCGGTCACGCCCGAACCGGTTTCGGTGTGGGTCTGGATCCTGGCCGGAGTATTGTTGCTGGGGATCACTGCGATCCTCTGGCGGTTATGGCGACGGCGACCACGCCAGTGTGCCTTGCGGCAATTGCGCCAATGTGAAAAGCAGTTGCGGGATACGGCGACGCAACCCAAACTGGTGGCCTGTCAGATGTACCGGGCCGTGCAAACGGTCATGCGCCGCATCCCGACGCTGCAATCGCAACGATTCGATCCGGCGTGGCCGGACTATTATCGGCGCCTGGCGCAGTGTGTGTTCCATGCACGCCAACCGGACCGGGCCGAGGTGCAGCTATTGCTGCAGGAAACCCGCGATCGGTTGCGGCACGGATGAGCAAGCCGGCTATCAGTCATGACTGATTTTTTTTCCGCGATACATTTTAACCAGCTGCTATGGCTGTACACATTGCCTGTCTCACTACTGTTGCTGGCATGGCTGTTATGGCGCTGGCCGAACAGCCTGGGCAGTATGGCTTCCCTGTTTAGCGGGATGGCACAGCATATCTATCGACATCCACAACTCGCACAGTTGTACCTGGTCGCTCAGGGGCGGGTGCAACAACACAAAGCGCATGGCTGGGTCAGGCGTTTTATTACCTATGCTGTGCTCCTGGTGTTGATGCATGTCACTCTGGCGCAACCCTATCGGCTGGGGCAACAATTGCCGGAACCGCAACGACACCGTGACATCCTGTTTATCGTCGATACCTCGGTAAGCATGGTGCTGCGGGATTACCTGGTGGCCGGGCAGCGCACCACGCGCATGCATATGCTCAAGGAAGTGTTACGGCACTTCGTCAGGGGTCTGCAGGGTAACCGCATCGGTCTTATCACCTTTTCGGAACAGGCTTATTACTATGTTCCATTAACCAATGATTACACCTTGCTGGAATACCAGATCCAGCGTCTGCAATCGGCCGTGCTGACCGGGCGCAGCAGTGATGTAAGCCGGGCCTTGTTATACAGTCTGCGCTGGGCGGCGCCCGAGACAGCAGCCAGGGACAATAACCCGGTACTGGTATTGATCAGTGATGTGAATCGTCCGGCAAGGGACATCGATCCGCGTGCGGCGGCCACCTATCTGGCCGAAAAAAAACTGCGTTTGCATGCCATCGCCATCGGTGCCGGCAGTTATGCCGCGGAAGAGCAGGACAGTGTTTCCCTGATTTATCACCCGGCAAGTTTTTCTCTGCTCGAAGAAATTGCCGCGGCCGGTCGGGGACGTTTTTTCTGGGCCAGGGATCAGGCTGCACTGAATGACGCGCTGAAGGTCATCAATCAGGCAGAACAACGCGAAATTGACAGTGAGCCGGAATTTATTCAGCACCCCTTGTATGGCTGGCCTTTGCTTGCCGCCCTGACCTGGCTCAGCCTCTGGCAAGCCCTGCCATTATTACGGTGGCGATGATGTTGAATGTCGTCAACGAAATTGAACTGCGTAACGCCTGGTGGTTATTGCTCGTCCTTCAACCATTGGTGCTGTTTTCTGTCGCCGCGGTATTTCGCTACTTGCGGCACGATGAATTTGCCGATCCCCAGTTATTACCCTGGGTGCGTCGCCAGCAATTGCAACGCAAACCGATCTATCTTTTGCGGTGGCTGTCGCTTTGCCTCGCCTGGTGTCTGCTGGCGCTGGCCATGGCGGGTCCGCGTATCGCGCTACAAACGATCGACACGGGAGATGAACAGGCCACCGAGGTACAGGTTGTGGTGGATGTGTCGCGTTCGATGTCAGCCCGTGATGTGTTGCCGAGCCGTATTGAGCGCGCCCGGCTGGAACTAATGAATCTTATTGATAATGTCCGCGACACCCGTCTGGGGTTGCTGGTCTATGCCGCCCGTGCGCACGTGATGCTGCCACCGACGCAGGATAAAGAAGTCTTGCGCCATGCCGCGGGGCTGCTGCAGACAGGACACTTGCCGACCGAGGGTTCTGAACTGCTTGGCGCAGTGCGTTATGCGGCACAACAATTTACGCAACGGGATCAGCCGCGTGCCATTTTGTTAATCAGCGACGGTGAAATGCCTGATGATAATCAGACTGAAATTGACGCCTTACTGACTGAGCTGAAACAGGCAAACATTCGCCTGTATGTGCTGGGGATGGGGACGCGGCAAGGCGCGCCCTTGCTGGGGGATGCACAGGGCTGGCTGCAACATGCCGGCCGTGCGGTGGTGGCACGCCTGCACAGTGAACGATTGCGGTTGCTGGCTGAAGGAGGAAACGGGCAGTATGCCGAAGTCAGTGACGACGATTCGGATTGGCAACTGTTGTATAACAATGGTATCGCGCGCCTGCAGGCGGCGAATCGGAAGGTTACCGTCGAAGACCAGATTATCTGGCGGGATCTGTCGGCCTGGTTTGTGCTGCCCGGTCTGGGCTTGTTGTTGCTGGCGTATCTGCATCTGCCCGTAAAGTCCGTGGCGAGTAACAAACCGGCATTGTTCATCCTGTGTGTCCTGCTGGGTAATGGCGGCAGTGTTCCCGCCGAAGCCGCAGTAATCAGTTATGCCGAGGCTTATGCGACTTACCGGCAGGGTGAATATCAACTGGCTGCCAAACAGTTTGCCCAGCTGAAAGGTTATCGTGCCCGTCTGGCTGAGGGAGTGAGTCACTACCAGTTGCAGGCCTATCAAGCGGCGGCGGCGAATTTCATCCAGGCCACGCTCGACGCCGAAACCGACCAACAGCGTGCCATGGCCCTGTTCAATCTGGGCAATGCCTATTTTAAACAGGACGCCTTTCTACAGGCCGAACAGGTGTATCGGGATGTGCTGCGGTATGTGCCCCGCTGGCAGGCCGTGCAGATCAATCTGGAGTACGCCCGGGTTCTGAAGGAAAAACAATCGGCAGCAGAGCCGGGCCTGGCGACGCGGGCCGGCAGCGGTAGTCGGTCAGCGCGTGTCGCTGATGATGTGGAGATCACGCAGGGACAACTGGGTCTCGATAGCAGTGAGAGTGAGACACAGACAGAACCGGCTCCGGCCGCCAACGGTGATCAACAAATGACGCTCACCCCACTGCAACAGGCGGCACCGGCGACAGAAAAGATCGAGCGGGAGGAAGACGTCAGCTGGAGTTACGATATCAATGATGCGTCTGGTATTCAGCGGCAACATACGCAGTTCAAGGTGGATGAAGCCGTTATCTGGCAACGCCTGTTTGAAATTGAAGAGGGTTTTCCCGCACCGCGAGAGCGACCGCACACCCTGCCCGGGACGGAACCATGGTAATGCGGTTCTGGTTTCTGCTGTTAATGTGGTCGCTGGCTACCCTGGCTACCCTGGCTACGGCAGCGCCGCTGAACATCGTAGTTAAAGAAACCAACGTGGAATACGGCAAGCCGTTCCGGGTGACGCTGCAAGCCGATCAGCTCACCGTGTCGTTGGCAGAACTTGACTTTACCCCCTGGCAGGAAGATGTGATGGTGATCCGTCAGTCGGAGGTGCAATACGACGAGGCAACCGGTAGGCAGCGCTTACGCGTGCGGCTGTATCCCCGCCGCCAGGGGCGGCTTGCTCTGCCGGGGTTGTTGTTTGCCGGGGTACACACTTCGCCTCTGCAGCTCACCGTTGTGCCGGCGGTCGACAGCAAAACCCGACAGCCCATCGAGTTTACCTGCCAGACATCCACGACCGCGCCATACCAGCAACAGCAGGTGACGATTGCCTGTCAGGCCGGCATGCAGGCGGAACATGTGGTGTTTGAATTCCCGCTTGCCGGTCTGGGCGGAGCAGAACTGTTTCCCATGCAGGTCGTGCATGAATTGCCATCCGAATCCGGCAAGCCACGCAACCGGCATCATGTGGGGTGGGTTGTCATCCCTGCTCGTCACGGGCAACAGCAATTTGATTTACCGCCAATTCATCTGGTGCGTGACGGCGTTATCACGCATCGCTTTTATTTACCGCGCTTGCAACTGGATGTGCAGGCCCTGCCCGTTTATCTACCGGGGACCGTTCCGGTTGGTAGCGTCAGGGTGACCCGCTATGGCCTTGCAGAAACCCTGCTCTGGCCGGCGACACTGGCCACGCTGGAAATGCGGTTGCAGGTGGAGGGGGTGCCCGTGAACCTGATACCCGACTACGCGAGCCATCTGCGCAGTGATGCCCAGCTACAGTTTTATGCGGCAAAAACCCACTCTGAACAACGGGTGGACAAGAACGGTTTGCAGCAGGATATCAGTTACTCTGTTCCGCTGCTTGCCCGCAGCCAGGGCTGGTATCGGATCCCGGCGCTGCGTCTGCAGTACTTTGAACCCGGGAGTGGCACGATAAAGACCATGATGGTGCCCGGGCAAGCTGTCATTATCCTGGGCATCTGGACCAGACTGGGCATGGCGGCCCTCGTGCTTGTGCTAGGCGGCGTGATATTGCGCGTGATCTATGTCTGGCTGCGGCGTGTTATTGTCCGGTTCAGCACCTACCGTGCGGCCCTGGTACACCTTGGAAAGACCCCGAGCCAAGCCACGATCAGACAGGCCATGCGGTTGATGGCCCGGGCTGAAGGCTGGTCGGGGAATCTGACGTATCACCAGTGGCATGAAAAAATGCAGCGCAAGGTTACCGGGGCACGCGACTTTCCCTGTTTGCAACTTTATGAGTTGAGTTATGCCGGGGTTGCGCACGACCTGCATATGTTTCGTGAAGCATTACAGCATTTGTGTCGACAGCGGCTGTATACAATTTTTATTTGATTCATAGCAAAGACTGCAGGTGGAGATGAGGTGAAAAAAAATAAGTCAGGGTCGTAACACAGTGTTTGTCTAATATAGTCGCCACTGTATCAGATAGAACAATGTTTTAAATAATAGGATCCTGAGCGCAGAAAAACCACTCCTCAAGGATGAAACCGCTGTTATTAAAAGAGTAAAACGGTCCCTTCTGGCTACTGGTCTATTTTGCGCCCGGTTCAGTTTGTGCACGGACGCAATCGGGTGCACATGCCATGGCCAGGTACAGTCAGTACAATGGTCATCATTGCAGCGCTACATGGGTTATTCGTTGTATGTTCGTCGTAATCAGTCGCAGCCGGGGCCATATGATAAG
>JBECLA010000071.1:0-13957 GCA_040235565.1 Thiohalomonadales bacterium
ATCTCGCCATCATCGGGCGCTATATCCTGACCCCGGATATCTTTGAGATCCTGCGCAATACCCCGCCGGGCGCCAATGAGGAGGTCCAGTTGACGGATGCCCTGCTCACCCAGGCCACGCGGGGCTGCGTCATGGCCTACAAGTTCAAGGGCAAGCGTTTTGACTGCGGTAGCGTGGACGGCTTTGTGGAAGCCACCAACTACTGCTACGAAAACATCTACAAGGTATCCGGTTAATCCGCTAACTGTCTGATAATCGGGCTATTGCCGGCTTTGCAAGTCGTTATTCAGCCGTCTAAGTCTGGAGATTGAATTCAGCGCCATTCACCCTAATATTTAAGTAAGACTCCAACTGATTGGGTGATTTATCATGTCCGGCACCGTCGACAGTCATGTCGTTGCGACCAAATACTGGCACAAGCTCGAAGACGGGCGCATCCAGTGCGATCTGTGTCCGCGTGAATGCAAGCTGCATGAAGGCCAACGCGGGCTGTGTTTCGTGCGCGAGAACCTCAATAATGCCATCGTCCTGACCAGCTATGGCCTGTCGAGCGGCTACTGTATTGATCCGATTGAGAAAAAGCCCCTGAACCACTTCCTTCCCGGCACCCCGGTGCTGTCCTTCGGCACCGCCGGCTGCAACCTCGCCTGTAAATACTGCCAGAACTGGGACATCAGCAAGTCACGCGAAATCCACACCCTGGCCGATGAAGCTTCCCCCGAACTCATCGCCCAGGCGGCGGAACAGCTCAACTGCCGCAGTGTCGCCTATACCTATAATGATCCGGTGATCTTCCACGAGTACGCGATTGATGTGGCCAGGGCCTGTCACGAAAAAGACATCAAATCGGTGGCCGTCACCGCCGGCTATGTCAGCCCGGAACCGCGCAAGGAATTTTATCAATACATGGACGCCGCCAACGTGGATCTGAAAGGCTTCACGGAAAAATTTTATTACAAGTTGACCGGCGGCCACCTGCAACCGGTGCTCGACACCCTGCTGTACCTTAAACATGAAACCGATGTCTGGGTGGAAATCACGACCCTGCTGATTCCCGGCTATAACGATTCGGAAGCTGAAATCGATGAGATGACCCAATGGGTGGTGAAGGAACTCGGGCCGGATGTCCCCATGCACTTCACCGCGTTTCATCCGGACTGGAAGATGCTCGATGTCCCGCCTACGCCCTTTGACACCCTGACCAGGGCACGCAGTATTGCGATGAATAACGGGGTCCGCTATGCCTATACAGGCAACGTGCATGATGAAGCGGGTGAAAGCACCTACTGTCATCACTGTGGCGAGAAACTGATTGGCCGTGACTGGTATGTCCTCAGTACCTGGAACCTGGACGAACACGGCGCCTGCAAGAAATGTGGTACCCCCTGTGCCGGGGTGTTTGAAGCGAAAGCCGGTACCTGGGGATCCCGCCGCCAGCCGGTGCGACTGCGCGATTTTGCTGCCTGAACGATAACAGCGTAATCGCATGACACCTCAGCTTATGCCGGAACTCATCATTACGCTGGATCAATTACGCGGCATGATCGGACTGCACCTCGTCCATCAAGGCACGAGCTGTCAGGTGATTGAGGTGTTGGAAGACGGCCCTTCGCTGGTATTACAAAGCATTCATGAATCCCCCACCATCCAGCCCAATCAACACGGTGAGGCCCAGCGCCGCACGCCGGTGACCTACACCGTGCCGGTGCTGAACAATGAGAGGAACGAACTCCACCCACAGTTCCTCGCGCTGGATTTAATCAGTTAAGGCATCCCCGATTCAGTCATTCCGGCAAAGGTCGGAATCCAGAAACGCATAGATCTAACTGGACTCCGGCTTTCGCCGGAGTGACGGTAATGTTATTGATAAGCTTCGTCATTCTGGCGGATGCCAGAATCCAGCAGCAATCAGAAGCGTAGATGGGTAGTGGGTAGTGGATACCGACCTTTGCCGGAATGACTTGATCAGAGTTTCCTTGAGTGTCTTTTATGTGGCGTTGACAGTCCCGCTACATGCCGTCATCAAACAAGGCCACGACCCTTTCCAGATCAGCTTCGGTGTCCACGCCGGGACCGGGCACTTCATGCGCTTCCACGCACACGATGCGACCACCCTGGTACAACACCCGCAATTGTTCCAGTGATTCTGCCCGCTCCAGATCACAGATGGGATACTGGACATACTCCCGAATGTAAGCGGCGCGGTAGGCATACAAACCGATGTGCCGCAGATACGGGGTGTTGTCACCCGGCAGGCTGTCCGGCTCGGGCGAGAATTCATCCCGGTGCCAGGGGATCGGCGCGCGACTGAAATACAATGCCATGTTATCGGCATCGCACACCACCTTGACCACGTGCGGATCAAACAAGTGATGATGGGTTGTGATGGGCGTGCACAGGGTCGCCACACTGGCCCGCGGTGTGCCGGCCAACGCCGCCGCCACCTGGTTGATACACACCGTCGGCATCAACGGTTCATCCCCCTGCACATTGACGATGATGTCATCATCCGCGATGCGCAGGGTTTCAATCACTTCCGCCAGACGCTCCGTACCGGAACGATGTGCGGGTGAAGTCATACAGACCGTGGCGCCGAAATTTTCCGCCGCCTGTTGAATACGCGCATCATCGGTGGCAATGATCACCTGCTCCGCGTCGCTCCGACGGCCGGACTCGTACACATGCTGGATCATGGGTTTGCCCGCCACGTCCCGCAGGGGTTTGCCCGGCAGACGCGTGGATTCGTAGCGTGCCGGAATGATGATGCGAAAACCCAATCAGACTGCCTCGTCAGGCGCGAGTTCGCGGGCCTCGTCTTCCAGCATCACCGGAATGTCATCACGGATGGGGTAGGCCAGGCGATCGGCCTTGCAGATGAGCTCCTGATTGGTCTTGTCATACACGAGCGGCCCCTTGCAAATCGGGCAGGCCAGGATATCAAGCAGTTTTTTGTCCATAGCGGGTATCAATCCGGTTGAGTACTTGTTGTTCAAACTGGTTGGTCAGACTTACCGCAATCGGCAGGTACCACATGTTGTTGCGCGCAAAGCGGCGACATTTCACGGCATCCTTTTCCGTCATGATAATCGGTACGGCATTACCGTAATCCAGATCCCGCGGCAAAAACAAGTGGTGATCCGGAAACATGTGCTCACGCACATCGAGACCGGCCAGTGCCAGGCGTTCAAAAAAACGCTGTGGATTACCGATGCCGGCTATAGCATGCACATTGCTGCCTTTGAGATCTTTCAGGGTGCAGGTTTGACTCTCATCCGCCAGGTTCACCAGTGTCTCACCCTCGTAACGCATGCCGCATTCGTTCGGCCCGGCGAGTCCATTGGTGACGACCAGATCGACCTGGTCTATCCGTCGGACCGGTTCCCGTAAGGGGCCTGCCGGCAAGCAAAAGCCGTTACCAAACCGTCGCGTGCCATCCACCACCAGGATTTCCATATCACGTCGCAAGGCATAATGTTGCAGGCCGTCATCGCAAACGATCACGTCGCAATCCGAATATTTCAGCAAGGCCTGTCCGGCGGCGACCCGATCCGGCCCCACCGCCATGGGACATCCCGTCCGCCGGGAAATTAAAATGGGTTCATCCCCCACCATCACCGGGTCGCTGTCAGGACGCACCTGTTGTGGCCAGGACCGCGCCTTGCCGCGATAACCGCGACTGATCACACCCGGTCGGTAACCGGCTTCTTTCAGGGTTTCCACCAGGGACACCACCAGGGGCGTTTTGCCGGTGCCGCCCACAGTGATGTTCCCGACGACAATCACCGGCACCTCAAGGCGCGTGGAAGGCAATATCCGTAACCGGTACAGCCCGCGGCGCAGCATCACGATGCCGCAGTACAACCAGGACAAAGGGCGCAGTGTCTGACTGATGCCACTGCGCTGGGACCAGATTTTGTGCAGCCATTTTTCCAGCTTCATGCCGTGGCCTCGGTAAACTGCATCCGATGCAACGCGGCATAATGCCCATCCTTCGCCAGCAGCTCTGCATGATTTCCGACTTCGACAATCCGCCCCTGGCTCATCACCACGATCTTGTCGGCCCGTTCAATGGTCGACAGGCGATGTGCGATCACCAGCGTGGTGCGATTGTGCATCAGTTCTTCCAGGGCGCTCTGGATATAACGTTCCGATTCCGTATCCAGTGCCGAGGTCGCCTCGTCCAGGATCAGCACCGGGGCATCTTTCAAAATGGCGCGGGCGATCGCCAGGCGTTGGCGCTGGCCACCGGATAACAACACGCCGTTTTCTCCCACCACGGTATCAAAACCATCCGGCAGCTTTTCGATAAACTCATAGGCATGCGCCGCCTTCGCCGCCTCGATGATGTCCGTCTCGGTCGCGGTGTCCAGTGCGCCGTAGGCAATGTTATGGCCGATGGTGTCGTTGAACAGGGTGACATGCTGACTGACCAGTGCGAGCTGGGCCCGCAGGCTTGGCAGACTCAAGCCGCGAATATCGTGTCCATCGAGTTCGATGCTGCCGTCACTGAGTTCATAAAACCGTGGCAACAAACTCACCAGTGTCGTTTTGCCGGCGCCGGAACGTCCCACAAACGCGACGGTTTCACCCGGTTTGATTTCCAGATTAATGTCATCCAGCACGGCTTCGCTCGCACTGTGATAACGGAATGTGACATGCCGGTAGTGCAAGGCACCTTTTGCCCGGTCAAGGGTTTCCGTTCCGGTATCGTGCTCGGTTTCCTGATCGAGAAATTCAAACACGCTCTGTGCCGCCGCGATGCCCCGTTGCAGGGCGGCATTCACGGTTGAGAGACGCTTGGCATGCTGCATGAGTAACAACATCGCGGTGAGGTAGGCACCAAATTCGCCCACCTTTAAATCCAGCTTGGTGGCGAGATAGACGATGACCGCAAAGGCGATTGCCACGATGAACTGAATCACCGGCGAACTGAGGGCATTGGTGGCAAACAGTTTGAGAAACTGGCGCCGGTTATGATGATTGATCTTTTCAAACTGCCGGGTTTCGTAATCCTCACCACCAAAGATCCGGATTTCCCGGTTGGCTTCAATCGTCTCCTCGGTCACACTGGAAACATCGCCCATTGACTGTTGGATACGATGACTGAGTTTGCGAAACCGTCGACTCACATAGACCACCAGCAAGGCCAGCACCGGGGCGGACACAAACATGATAATGGTGAGAAACACACTGTAATACAGCATCAACCCGAGCAGGGCCAGGATGGTGAGACTGTCGCGAATCAGAATGGTGATGACACTGGATGAGGCGTCGGCCAGCTGCTCCACGTCGTAAACCATTTTGGACATCAACACGCCGGAGGAATGCGTATCATAGTAGGTGACCGGCAAACGCAAAAGTTGACCGAACAGCAGGCTGCGCATATCGCGAATCACACTGCGTGCCACCCAGGCCATGCCGTACTCCGACAGGAAGGTCGCAATGATTCTCACGCCGAAGATAGCAATGATGATCAGGGGCAACCTTGCGATGACTTCCGGATCCTTCTCGACAAACCCGTCGTCAAAGGTGGGTTGGACAATCCAGGCGAACGCCATCTCGGTTAACGAGAACAACACCATCCCGGCAATCGCCAGCAGAAAGATCTTCCAGTAGGGGCGGACATAGCCCAGCAGCCGACGGTAGACAGTAACCCCATCGTAATGTGCGTTCTGTCCTGTCATGAAGGATGGCTTACTCGCTCGACTGGCGGGTCGCAAATGTCAGGTGGGTCAGACCAAGCTGGCGCGCGGCATCCATGGCGCGCACCACGGCTTCATGCGGTGTCTTGCGATCGGCACTGATGATCAGCTTGGGATCTTTATGCTCCGCAAGGGTGACTTCCAGCGCGCGTTTCAGCGTGACCAGACTGTCATCCTTGATGGCCCGTTGATTGATGAAATAACGCCCTTCTCCATCAATGCCGATTTCGATCTTGAACTGCTCGGTGGGCACCACCTTGCCGCTGGCTTCCGGCAACTCGATATTCAGTTCCGCCTGCTTGTCGAACGTGGTGGAGACCATGAAAAAGATCAGTAACAGGAACACCACATCGATCAGAGGCGTGATGTTCAGTTCCGGATCACGGCGACGGTCATGGCGCAACATCATGTCGGTATGCCTCAGCCCTGACCTGTTTCCCGATCGCCGTGCATCACATCCACGATCTTGAGGGCCTCTTCTTCCATCTTGATCACCAGCTCATCGACTTTACCGCGAAAAAAGCGGTAGAAGATCAGACTGGGAATGGCCACCGACAAACCGGCTGCGGTGGTAATCAAGGCTTCGGAGATCCCGCCGGCCAGGACCGACGGATTGCCCACCCCGTGCGCGGTAATCGCGGCGAACACCTTGATCATACCGATGACCGTCCCCAGCAATCCCAGCAAGGGGGTAATGGAAGCAATGGTACCCAGGGTGTTGAGATAGCGTTCCAGTTCCACCACCACCTGGCGGCCGGTGTCCTCGATGCTTTCTTTCATGATTTCACGCGGATGATGCCGGTTTACCAGTCCGGCCGCCAGCACCCTCCCCAGCGGGGAACTGTTGGCGAGCGCCTCGATGTTCTGATCCGTGAGGGCATCAGACTTGTACCACTGCCACACCTGGCTGACCAATGTCGCCGGGTTAATGCGCTTTTGCTGCAGTGACCAGAAACGTTCTCCAACAATTGCGAGGGCAATGACAGAGCACAACAGAATCGGCAGCATTAACCAGCCACCGGCTTGAACCATCTCGAACACGGCTTGAGCGATCCTTTTATATAGTAATGTTAATGAGGGTCATGAATAAGCGGCACACTTTAGCAGAGACAAGCCACGGCGAGAAGTGCGGGTTTAACGATCATGCCAGTAGCGCCGGGCGGTATGTCGATACCCCACCGGTTGCCAATCCCCCCGCCCCAGTTCGAAACGGATGGCACCGGCAGTGGCGGTGTCCAGCATGCTGACCCCCGCCTGCTGATAGCGCTGCACCACCGCTGGCCGCGGGAACCCGTAACGGTTGCGATAACCGACCGGAAACAGGACATAACGCGGCCCGACGGCGCGAATAAATGGCGTGGTGGACGAGGTATTACTGCCGTGGTGCGGCGCGACCAGGACATTCGCCTTGAGCAGTGACGCATCCTGTTGCAACAGTTGCGATTCGGCGACTTTTTCAATATCGCCCGTCAGCAACACGGCCTGCTTGCCGGCACTGACTTTTAACACACAGGAAGCATCATTGCGACTTGCTGCCCGATCCGCAGCAGGATGCAGTATCCGGAACCGCACCCCGTCCCACTCCCAGGCCTGCCCGCGCTGGCACGGTATCACCGGCCAGTCAGCCAGTTTCGCCGGAACACTGCTGCTAATGACCTTCACCGGCATCATGGCCAGCAAGGAGGCCGCCCCGCCGATATGATCCGTATCGCCATGGCTGATGATCAGATGATCCACCTGGCGCCAGCCACGCTGGCGCAGATACGGCACCACGACCGCCTCACCGGTATCAAAGCGGGAGCTGAAGCGCGGCCCGGTATCAAACACCAGGCTGTGCCGGTGAGTTTCGACCACCGCCGCCAGACCCTGGCCCACATCCAGTAAGGTAAAACGAGCCGTCCCGGGCGGGATGCCGGACGGCAGGCCGACGAGCAGGGGCAACAGCAACACCACCCCGACACCACGGCCCGGCCAGCCGCGCGGTGCCAGCAGCAGCACCGCCCCTGTCACCGCCAGCATTGCCTGCCAGCCGTTGGCAACCGCCCCGCTCCAAACGGCAAAAGGCATTTCAGCCAACCCGTTCAGCAGCCACATAATGCCCTGCATGATCCAGGCGGCCAGGTGTAACAGGTCTGCCGCGAACCCCGCATGCAGTGGCAACACGACGGTGCCGAGCAAGGCCAACGGGACGACCAGCAGACTGACCAGTGGCACGGCGAGTAAATTGGCGATCGGCGCGATCAGTGAAACACGCTGGAACAGGACGATCACCAGGGGAAACAGGCCCAGCGAGATCCACCACTGGATACGGACGCCCTGGTACCAGCGTGGCAGGCGTCCCACCCGGCCGTGCAGGCCATAGAAAATGATGGCCACGGCTACAAAGGACAGCCAGAAGCCGCTCGCCAGTACCGCCAGGGGATCGAACAACAACACCAGCAACAAGGCAGTGGCCAGCGTACGGGTCGGGCTGATCGGCCGACTGGTCAATAGTGCCAGCATCACCACGCTGACCATGATCAGCGCGCGCTGGGTCGGAATGGAAAACCCAGCCAGAGCGGCATAGGCCGTCGCAGTGAGTAACGCCAGAATGGCTCCGGCCTTGGGTGCCGGCAACCACAGCATCCCGCGGCCGCTGTAACGCCACAGGCGCTGGCCGAGCAGGAACATCAGCCCGGCGACCAGACCAATATGCAGGCCGGAGATCGCCATCAAATGATTGGTGCCGGTCTGCTGCAGCTGGCGCCACTGCTCGGGATCAATGGCACTGCGATCGCCGATCACCAGGGCCAGGATGATCCCCTTGACGGGGGAATCCTCCAACCCTTTCGCAATGCGATCGCGCAGTGTCTGCCGGAGGCGTTGCAGGGGATAGCCGGTGTTGTTTGCCAGGTGTTGATTATGCGGCGACTCACGCACGTAGCCGGTGGCGCGGATGCGATGTTGATACAACCAGCCTTCGTAATCAAAACCACCGGGATTACGAAACCCGTGCGGAGGTTTGAGCCGCACCAGCAGCCGCCACGACTCCCCGGCGGTGAGGATGGCATCGGTGCGATACCAGTTAAGTCGAAGACGGCGCGGTACAGTGACCGGTTGCTCCCCCGACCAGGCGCGTTGCACCACAAATTCAAACCGGACATGGTGCGTCTGGTTTACTGGCAGACTCGCAATCTGGCCCTCGAGCAGCAGATCCTGTCCCGCCAGCGCCTCCGGTAAACAGTCAGCCAGAATCAGCTGGGCGTGGAGCAAACCCCAGAGAAAACCGGACACCCCCCAGACCGGTAAATGCCAGCAGGGCTTGAGTAACAAACCCAGGGGAACAGACAAGAGCAGCCCCCAGCCCCAGAGCGGGGAAGGCAAGGTGGCGAGTTGCTGCAACAGCAGCACACCAAGAAGAAATGCAAGCGTCCCTGTTCGCATAACGGTAACTGACAGACTATCCGTGATTAGGTCATAATGGGCGGCGAATCGTCGTGAGGCAATCCTAAGTTTATATGCCTAAAAAGTTTATCAAACGGTATATGCCGGATCACGTGAAGATCCGCAATCATAAAACCCTCAATCGGGTCTTCGGCACCCTGCTTCACGATCCCAATCTGTTTCATCTGAACCGCCGTTCCGTGACCGGGGCGTTCTTTGTCGGCCTGTTTCTGGCCTTCGTGCCGTTACCGATCCAGATGGTACTGGCGGCAGGGCTGGCGATTCTGCTGCGGATCAATATGCCCATCACCATCGGCCTGGTCTGGCTGACCAATCCGGTCACCATGGGGCCGGTGTTTTATTTCTGCTACAAGGTCGGGACCTGGATCCTCGACAGGCCGCTGCAAAAAATTCACTTCGAGCTGTCCTGGGTCTGGTTGCAGACCGAGTTGATTGCCGTCTGGCAACCGTTTTTGCTGGGTTGTTTCATCGTCGGTCTTGTCGCCGGCGTTGTCGGTGCCGGGACGATTCGCCTGCTCTGGAACCTGCACCTGATTCGTCACATCAAGGCCCGCCGGCGGCGTCGACTGGAGCGCGAGAAACTTAAAGTCATTTCTGAAGATAACATTAAGTAACGCTTTTTAGTTATTGTTTTTATTTATTATTTTATTTTTCCGTCTTCGATCTCCAGGACCCGATCCATTTTCTCCGCAAAGCGCGGATCATGCGTCACCACCACGAAGCTGGTACCCAGCTCCTGGTTCAGATCCAGCATTTGCTGGTGCACTTGATCCGCCGTGCGGCTGTCCAGGTTGCCCGTCGGTTCGTCCGCCAGAACGCAGCGGGGTCGCGTCACCAGGGCCCGGGCAATCGCCGCCCGCTGGCGCTCCCCGCCTGACAGTTCAGTCGGCTTGTGGCGCAGCCGATGACCCAGACCCACCCGCTCCAGCACCGCGGAGGCCGCCCGATAAGCGGCCGCGGGACGCTCGCGCCGGATCAGTAACGGCATCGCCACGTTTTCCAGTGCGCTGAATTCCGGCAACAGATGATGAAACTGATACACAAACCCCAGGGTCTGGTTGCGCAAGCGGCTGCGTGCCGCCTCCTTCAACCCGGCCATGTCCTGCCCGGCTACTTCGATACTGCCGGCGGTGGGCGTGTCCAGGCCACCCAGCAGATGTAACAGGGTGCTCTTGCCGGAACCCGAGGCGCCGATGATGGCCAGTTGCTCGCCCTGGCGGACCTGCAGATCGATGCCCTTGAGGACCTCCACCGGACTCGGTCCTTCCTTGAAGGTCTTGGCCAGGTGGCGGCAAGCCAGAACGAGGTCGGGTGACTTACTCATAGCGTAACGCCTCCGCCGGCTGGGTTCGGCTGGCGCGCCAGGCCGGGTACAGGGTGGACAACAGGCCAAACAGGAAGGACACACCGCTGATCAGACCCACATCATCCCAGTGCAGATCCGAGGGCAGTTCACTGATGTAGTAAATCCCCGGATCGAGGACTCGGAAACCGAACAGGCTTTCGATCCACGGCACCACGGTATCCAGATTCAGTGACAGGCTGACCCCGCCGGCCACACCGAGGATGGTCCCGATCACCCCGATCAGGGTGCCCTGCACCATGAAGATCCCCATGATGCTTCGCGGTGTCGCCCCGAGGGTGCGCAGGATGGCGATATCGCTTTCCTTGTCGGTCACCAGCATCACCAGGGTAGAGACGATATTGAATGCGGCCACGGCAATGATCAGCATGAGCAACAGAAAGATCATCCGCTTCTCGATCTTGACTGCACGAAACCAGTTGGCATGGTAGGAACTCCAGTCCCGCACCCAGTAAGCACCCAGAGGCCCCTGCTGCAATTCGTGGCGCACTTGCGGCGCGGCAAACAGATCCTCGAGCCGGGCACGCACGCCGGTCACGGCATCCTGTAACCGGAACAGACGCCGCGCATCATCGAGATGAATGATTGCCAGACTGCTGTCATATTCGTACATACCGACATAAAAAATGCCGACCACCTGGAAACGTTTCAGTCGGGGCGCCACCCCCGCCGGGGTGACGTTGGCACTGGGCGTGACCATGGTCACCTTGTCACCCAACTCCACGCCAAGGATCCGCGCCAGGTCGCGTCCCAGGATCACATCGAACGACCCGGGTTTGAGATCCGTCAGCACGCCTTCTTCCATTTTATCGGCCACGCTGGAGACGCCCGGTTCCATACCCGGCAAGATACCGCGAATCAGGGTGCCATTGACTTTTTTGCCGTGGATCAGCATGCCCTGGGCTTCCACATAGGGCGCGGCTTCGGTCACCTGGGGATGTTCCTTGACCTGCATCACCACGTCGGACCAGCCCTGCAGCCGGGCATCAAAGCTGCTGACGGTGAGATGCGACACCATATCGAGAATGCGTCCGCGCACTTCTTTCTCAAAGCCATTCATCACGGACAATACCGTGATCAGGGCCGTCACCCCCAGGGCGATGCCCAGCATGGAGGTCAGGGAAATAAAGGAAATAAAATGGTTACGACGCTTGGCGCGGGTGTAACGTAGGCCGATGGCAAATTCTAATGGGCGAAACATGGCTGCGCATTAAACCACAGAATCATGATGAAACGGAAAACCTGTTCACACCAGGCGAACCGGCAAACGGCCGTGTACGCGGATGGCCGCGGGTGTGACCCGCGCCTGATAGGCCAGGACTTCCACTCCGTGATTCACCGCCGTTTGCAGGGTATCGGCGTAAGCCGGATCAATATCCCGTGCCGCCTCGACCACCTCGGCGTCACCCCGTTGCACACAAAACAGCAGCACCGCCCGGTAGCCCTGCTGCACCAGGTGGATCAATTCACGCAGGTGGCGCGTCCCCCGCAGGCTCACCGCATCAGGAAAGGCGGCCACACCCTGCTCCCGGACGAGGGTGACATTCTTGATCTCGAGATAACAGGCCGGCCGGGCGGTGTGCTCCAGCAGTAAGTCAATGCGACTGTTTTCCCGCCCATAGCGGACCTCCTGACGAATGGATTGATAACCCTGTAATTCCGGGATCACGCCGGTTTCGATGCCTTCGCGCACCAGTTGATTGGCCAGATGGGTATTCACCCCGACCAGAACACCGGTGTCACTGGTCGAGACTTCCCAGCCCAGGGGATACTTCCGATCGGGATTGCCACTGTCCCGCAACCAGATACGACTCCCCGGTTCGGCACAGCCCAGCATGGCACCGGTATTGGGCGTGTGGACAGTCACCACCTCGCCGTTGCTCCCCTCCAGGCTCACGTCCGCGAGAAAGCGTTTGTAGCGACGGATCAATCTGGCCGGAATTAATTCGGAGGAATACTTCACAATTGGAGTAATTTCAGGGAAAAAATCAGGTTTTGCCTGTAAGCTATTGATAGAGTATAGTTTAATGAGTTACGGGACTTAGAATAACATCGATCCAACAAGGAGTCCGCCATGCGCCGCATGCTACCCCTTTTTACTGCCCTCTCATTGAGTGTGGCCACCCCGCTTCAGGCCGAAACCCTGGAGATGCCGGCCGCCACTGAAGCGCCAGGCTATTCGGTTAATCTCCCGGGCCGGGGCATGAACATGACGCAGGTGGAAGAGAAATTCGGCCCGCCCATGGAAAAACTGCCAGAAGTGGGCGATCCGCCGATCATTCGCTGGATATACCCCGACTACACCGTGTACTTTGAATACCAGTATGTCATTAACAGTGTGTTGAATGACCTCAGCATACCGACCCCGCAGCCGATGCCGACCAAATCCATGGCACCGGCGGAAATGCCGTCACCTGGCGAAGTCATGATGGAGCCGACAGCCGCTGAAATGCCACCACCCGGTGGCGATCCGGTGGAAATTTCCCCCGAGGTCGAGATCATCCCCGCGCCGGAAGAATCAAGTGACACCGTCATCGAGGCACCACCCGAAGTTTACGAGCCCGAGGCGGAGGTTGTCATTCCAGCAACCCCGGCCGAATAATCCTGCAGCGAGACCGGGACAACCCTGGGTTGCCCTGACATATGGCCACAACCGCGTCGGACCGCAGCTTGCCCGCGGAATGGGCGCCCCAAAGCGGTGTGATGCTGACCTGGCCCCATGCCCGGAGTGACTGGGTCGCCAGTCTGGCTCAGGTCGAACAGGTTTACCTGGAGCTGGCCCGCGTCATCTGCCAACGGGAAAAGCTGTTGGTGGTCTGTTATGACGCCGCCCACCAGCGCCACATCCAGGCCCTGTTACACCCGCATGTCGATCTGAGCCGCATTGTCTTCAGCGTACATCCCAGTAATGATAGCTGGGCCCGCGATCATGGTCCGATCACTGTCATGCAACAGCACCAGCCCCGGCTGCTGGATTTTCAGTTCAATGGCTGGGGCGGCAAATATGCCCATGATCTGGATAACCGGCTCACCGCCGCCCTGCATCACGCGGGTGTTTTCGGCAGGACTCCGCTGGAACCCCTCGGCCTGGTTCTGGAAGGCGGCAGTATCGAGAGTGACGGGGCGGGCAACCTGCTGACCACCCGGGCCTGCCTGACTCATCCGGGGCGCAATCCACAACTCTCGCTGGATGACATCGAAACCCGACTGAAGCACACCCTGGGCGTGGATCGCATTCTGTGGCTGGAACGAGGCTGGCTGGCCGGGGATGATACCGACAGCCATATTGATATGCTGGCGCGGTTTTGCAACGCCCACACTATCGCCTACACCAGCTGCACTGATCCGGCGGATGAACATTTTACCGAGTTGGCGGCCATGGAGGCGGAACTGGCCGCACTGACCCGGTCCAACGGGGAGGCGTATACGCTGGTGGCCTTGCCCATCC
>JBECLA010000020.1:0-46029 GCA_040235565.1 Thiohalomonadales bacterium
GCTTCGGCAAAATAGTCACCGATGATTTGTAACCCGACGGGTAATGCATTGGCAAAACCGGCTGGAATCGAGATACCCGGCAGGCCCGCCAGGTTGGCCGCGATGGTGTAAATATCCGACAGGTACATGGTAATGGGATCGTCCTTCTTCTCTCCCAGTTTGAAGGCCACCGAGGGTGAGGTCGGCCCCATGATGACATCCACCTGTTTGAACGCCTGTTTGAAATCTTCGCTGATTAAACGCCGCACCTTTTGTGCCTTGAGGTAATAGGCATCGTAATAACCGGCGGACAGGGCATAGGTACCGATCATAATGCGCCGTTTCACTTCCGGTCCGAAACCTTCACCCCGTGAACGCTTGTACAAATCCTCGAGATCGGCAGGCGCTTCACAACGATGTCCAAACCGCACGCCATCGTAACGTGACAGGTTGGAGGAACACTCCGCCGGGGCCACTACATAATACGCCGGCACCGCCAGATGGCTATTGGGCAGACTGATGTCGACGATCTCGGCACCGAGTTTTTTATATTCCTCGATCGCCGTCTCCACGACCTTACCGACTTCCGCATCCAGGCCGGCATCAAAGTATTCTTTCGGCAAACCGATCTTCAGTCCCTTGACAGCATCATTGAGTGAGGCAGTGTAATCGGGCACCGCTTCATCAATGCTGGTGGAATCCCGTAGATCAAACCCGGCCATGGCGTTCAATAAAATGGCCGCATCTTCCGCCGTTTGTGCCAGCGGCCCCCCCTGATCCAGACTGGAGGCAAACGCGATCATGCCGTAACGCGAAACCCGACCGTAGGTGGGTTTGAGTCCGGTGATACCGCACAAGGCGGCTGGCTGGCGTATCGAGCCACCGGTATCGGTGCCGCTCGCTGCAGGCACCAGCCTTGCCGCCACCGCGGCGGCGGAACCGCCGGAAGACCCTCCCGGGACGGTGTCGGTATTCCAGGGATTGCGCACCGGGCCGTAAAAACTGGTTTCATTCGACGAACCCATCGCAAACTCATCCATGTTGGTCTTGCCTACCATCACGGCACCGGCGGCATTGAATTTCTCGATCACCGTGGCGTTGTAGGGTGCCACAAAATTTTCCAGCATGCGTGAGCCACAGGTAGTCAGCACACCGTCGGTACAGAAGATGTCTTTCTGCGCGACGGGGATACCGGTCAGGGTTGTGCTGTCCCCGGCTTTCAATCGCTGATCCGCCAGGCGGGCTTGCTGCAACGCCTCGGTTTCACTCACGGTAATAAAACTGTTCAGTGCCTCATCGTGCGTCGCAATCCGCTGCAGATAAACGCGGGTCAGTTCTTCGCTGGAAAAGTCGCCGTTACGTAGACCGGCGGCTAACTGAGCAATCGTCTTGGTATGCATACAAATACTCGAGGGTGAAATAATCGGTCTGGATCCTGGGTGCGCAACGATCCGTTATGTGCGAGCAAACAGCTACTCGATAACTTTGGGTACCAGGTAGAGACCATTTTCTACCTGGGGGGCAATCGCCTGAAAGCGATCGCGTTGATCCGTTTCGGTAACCTGATCATCTCGCAAGCGTTGCACCGCTTCGGTCGGGTGTGCCATGGGATCAACGCCGTTGGTATCTACCGCATCCATTTGCGCCACCAGATCCAGTATGTTGGACAAATTCGTGGCATACTGTGGAATGTCTGCCGGATCGATCTGCAGACGGGCCAGATGGGCGATTTTTTCGACTTGGGTTTTGTCCAGTGACATGCTTGTTTCTTGCTCCTGCCGATGCGCTAAATGAAGGTTCAGGCTTGGAAAATTGGTAACGTTATCACAGATGATTGCTTGCCCAAAGCCCCTGTATTTTATTAAAGTACCTGTTTTAATCGGCTAAGCCGCACACAAAGATTATAAATATATGTTTGCAAGTTTACGGGGTCTTTTCTCAAACGACATTTCCATTGACCTGGGCACGGCCAACACCCTCATTTACGTGAAGGGCAAGGGTATCGTGCTGAATGAACCTTCCGTGGTGGCGATTCGCCAGGAACGGGGCCCGGGTGGCCCCAAGAGCATTGCCGCGGTCGGTATGGAAGCCAAACGCATGCTGGGCCGGACACCCGGCAATATTGTGGCAATCCGTCCCATGAAGGACGGTGTCATTGCCGATTTCACCGTCACCGAGAAAATGCTCCAGCATTTCATTCGCAAGGTCCATGAAGCCCGGTTCTTCCGGCCTTCGCCCCGGGTACTGATATGCGTCCCCTGTGGTTCAACCCAGGTGGAACGCCGTGCCATTCGCGAATCCGCCGCCGGCGCCGGCGCGCGGGATGTCTACCTGATTGAAGAACCCATGGCCGCCGCCATCGGCGCCGGCATGCCCATCAGTGAAGCCAGTGGTTCCATGGTGCTGGACATTGGCGGCGGCACCACCGAAGTAGCGGTAATCTCCCTCAGCGGGATCGTCTACTCCGCCTCGGTACGGATCGGCGGCGATCGCTTTGATGAGGCCATCATCAACTACGTGCGGCGGAATTACGGCAGCCTGATCGGGGAATCTACCGCCGAGCGGATCAAGCACGAAATCGGCACCGCCTACCCCGGCAATGAAGTCCGGGAACTGGAAGTCCGCGGCCGCAATCTGGCGGAAGGGGTGCCGCGCAGCTTTACCCTCAACAGTAATGAAATTCTCGAGGCCTTGCAGGAACCGCTGTCGGGCATCGTCAGCGCGGTCAAAACCGCACTGGAACAGACCCCGCCGGAGCTCGCTGCCGATATTGCCGAACGCGGTATGGTGCTGACCGGAGGGGGTGCCCTGCTTAATGATCTGGATCGGTTACTGATGGAAGAAACCGGCCTGCCGGTGCTGGTTGCCGAGGACCCGCTCACCTGCGTGGCACGAGGTGGCGGTCGCGCCCTGGAAATGATTGACGAACACGGCGGTGATTTGTTTAGCGTCGAATAAATCCACCCGGCCGACGAGGCCGGGTTGCCTTTCTTATTGTCGACTTCGCTGGCACCTTTGCCGGCCCCAAACAACAAGGGAGGATTCCCGTTAAACAGCTGTTCGTACAAGGCCCGTCTATCGGCATACGCCTGCTGTTGCTGGCGCTGCTCTCCGTCACCCTCATGACCCTCGACCACCGCTCCGATTATGTGCGGCATGTGCGTGCCGGGATCGCGGTGATTGTCTATCCCCTGCAGTATCTGGTCAGCGTCCCCGCCAATTTTCTCGACTGGACGGAGGACACCCTCGCCAGCCGCGAAAGTCTGCAGGATCAAAACGCCGACCTGCGGCGCGAGAACCAGGCCCTGCGCAGTCAGTTACACAAACTGACCTTTATCGAGGCGGAAAACCGTCATTTACGCGAGCTGTTGCAATCCTCCAAACGCATCGGCGAGCGCGTGCTGATTGCCGAATTACTCTCCGTCGACCTCGATCCCTATCGCCGCCAGGTGGTGATCAACAAGGGGGAGCAGGATGATTTGCTCTACCGCGGCCAGCCCCTGGTGGACGCCTACGGTGTGATGGGCAAGCTGGTTCACGTCAATCCCTTCTCCAGCACCGCCATGTTAATCACCGATCCCAACCATGCCCTGCCGGTGCAGGTGAATCGCAACGGTCTGCGTGCCGTGGCCGTGGGTACAGGCTCGGAAGGCCTGCTGGAACTGCAACATCTGCCCAATAACGCGGATATCGAGGTTGGCGATCTGCTGGTCACCTCGGGCCTGGGCTGTGTCTTCCCGGCCGGCTATCCCGCTGCCCGGGTGCTGGAAGTGGATACCAATCCCAGTCTGCCCTTCGCGCGGGTCACCGCTGAGCCCCTGGCCAACCTGGATCGGAGTCGGGAAGTCCTGCTGGTATGGCCCTCGACCGAGAACCTCCCGGGGGGGACGAATCCCTGCAGTTTCGCCGTGGAGGAAACGCCATGAACCTGACCCACCATCATGGCGGTTGGCTGATTGTCTTCACGTTTGTGCTGGCCCTGGCCCTGTCGATCATCCCGCTGCCACATATCCTGGAGCTGTTGCGACCGGAATGGATGGCGCTGGTGCTGATTTACTGGTGTATGGCCGTGCCCAGCCGTGTCGGGGTGACCATTGGCTGGCTGGTGGGACTGCTGCAGGATGTCTCGCGTGATGCCTTGCTGGGCCAGTATGCCCTGGCCTTCGCCCTGGTCGCATTCCTGACCCTGCATTTGCACCAGCGGTTACGGGTGTTTCCCATCTGGCAACAGGCCCTGAGTGTGGGGGTACTGATCATGCTGGAATGCCTGGTGGTGTTGTGGATCAAGGGGCTGACCGGCCAATCGCCCGGTTTCTGGAAAATAATGCTCCCGGCGGTGACCAGCCTGCTGTTCTGGCCGCTCATTTACCTGTTGTTACGCCACGTCCGGCGAACCTATAACGTCAGTTAAGCGCATATGGCACGTATTAATGGCCTGGCCCTCAAGGATCACATTCGCGAAAGTCTGATTTTCAATCGGCGTCTGCTGATCGCCCTGTTCGTGGCCGCCCTGTTATTGGCCCTGTTGCTTGGCCGCCTGATGTATCTGCAAATCCTCCACCAGGAACACTACGTCACCCTGTCGGAAAACAACCGGGTCAACATTCTGCCCATCCCACCGACCCGGGGCTTGATCTATGATCGTAACGGGATTGTGCTGGCGCAGAATCTTCCCAGTTTCAGCCTGCGTCTGGTGCCGGAACACGTGCCGGATCTGCAACAAACCCTCACCGAATTACAGCAACTGGTGGCGATCAGCGAGGAAGACCTGGAACGGTTTCACAAGGACAGGAAACAGAAACGCCGGTTTGAAGGGATCCCGCTGCGTTTCCGTCTGGATGACGAGGAAGTCGCACGGATCTCCGTCAATCAATACCGTTTACCGGGGGTGGAGATTCATGCCGAACTGGCCCGCCATTACCCGCTGGGCCAGCTGGCCTCGCATGCCGTGGGTTATGTGGGACGGATTAACGAACGGGAGTTGCAGGAACTGGATGCTTCCAACTATGCCGCCACCAGCCACATCGGCAAGGTTGGCGTGGAACGGGCCTATGAAGATCTGCTCCACGGCCGGGTGGGTTATCAACAGGTGGAAACCAATGCCCAGGGACGCATTTTGCGGGTGCTGGAACGTACCTTGCCGACCCCGGGGAAGAATCTGTTTTTGAATCTGGATGTGCAGGTCCAGCGGGTTGCCGAACAGGCCCTGAGCGAGCATAACGGCGCACTGGTCGCAATCGATCCGCGCAACGGCGCGGTGCTGGCCCTGGTCAGTACCCCCACCTACGATCCCAACCTGTTTGTGAACGGCCTGGACAGCAAGACCTTCAAGGCCCTGCGTGACTCCCCCGATCGCCCCCTGTTCAACCGCGCCCTGCGCGGGCAATATCCCCCGGGTTCGACCATCAAGCCGTTTCTCGGCCTGGCCGGTCTGGAGCTGGGTGAATTACGACAAAGTACTTCGCTCAATTGCCCTGGCTGGTATATGCAGGAAGGAGACCCGCGCCGTTATCGGGACTGGAAAAAATACGGCCACGGCAAAACCGACCTGACCAAGGCCATCGTCGAGTCCTGCGATGTCTACTTTTACGATCTGGCCGCAACCCTGGGGATCGACCGGATGCATGACTTCCTGTCACATTTCGGCCTGGGACAACGTACCGGAATCGATATTCGCGGCGAACTCGGCGGCATCCTGCCGTCCCGCGACTGGAAACGTCGCACCTTCCGGACCGTCTGGTATCCGGGCGAAACCCTGATCGCCGGGATTGGACAGGGATTTATGCTAACCACGCCACTGCAACTGGCCAGTATCACCGCTACCCTGAGCATGTATGGTCGCCGCACCCAACCGAATATGGTGTATGCCATTCAGGAAGCAGATGAAATGACTGAACAAGTGATAGAGCCCAAAGCGCGGGAACCGGTGCCGGTGGGCAACATCGACCATTGGAAAACGGTCCTCCAGGCAATGCATGATGTGGTAAACAGTCCCAGGGGCACAGCGCATCGAATCAGCTACCAGTTACCCTATACCATCGCCGGCAAGACCGGGACGGCACAGGTTTTCGGTATCAAGGAAGACGAGGAATACAAGGAAGAAGACATCAGCAAAAAGCTCCGCGATCATGCCCTGTTTGTGGCTTTCGCCCCGGTTGAGGATCCGCGCATTGCGGTCGCGATTATTGTGGAAAACGGTGGTCATGGCGGCAGTACCGCCGCCCCCATTGTGCGCCAGGTCATGGACCAGTACTTGCTCAAGGCGGAAAATCAATGAGCCTGCTTAATTCGACCCAGTATGCAGATGAAAACCGCCTTTCATCCGGACGGCGGTTATTACAGCAATTTCATATTGATTTGCCCCTGTTACTCGGCCTGCTGGCCCTGGCCGCCGTCGGGCTGTTTGTCCTCTACAGTGCCGGCGATAAGGATATGGACCTGGTGGCACGGCAGGGCATCCGGCTGGGTATCGCCTTTGTGGTGATGCTGGCCGTGGCCCAGATCTCACCGGACAGTATTGAACACTGGTCGCCCTGGTTATTCGGCCTCGGGCTGATCATGCTGGTGGCCGTGCTTGCCGTGGGTGAAGTCGGCAAGGGTGCCCAGCGCTGGCTGGATCTGGGATTATTTCGTTTTCAACCATCGGAAATCATGAAAATTGCCGTGCCGATGATGATCGCCTGGTATCTGGCAGAAGCGGCCCTACCCCCGGTTCGTCTGCGGCTGCTGATCGCGACCATCATTTTGATCGTCCCGACCCTGCTGGTGGCCAAGCAACCGGATCTCGGTACTGCCCTGTTGATTGCCAGTTCCGGAGTGTTCGTGCTGCTCCTCGCCGGCATGCACTGGCGGATTATCTTCGGTGTGCTGATCGCATTGGCTGCCGCCGCGCCGGTCGTGTGGCATTATCTGTTGCATGATTATCAACGGCAACGGGTGCTGACTTTTCTCAGCCCGGAAACGGATCCGCTCGGTGCGGGTTATCATATTATTCAATCCACCATTGCGATTGGCTCAGGCGGCAGTTATGGCAAGGGCTGGCTCAACGGCACGCAATCGCACCTGGATTTTCTACCGGAACGCTCTACTGACTTTGTATTTGCCGTGTTCTCGGAAGAATTCGGTTTTCTCGGCACGCTGTTATTGCTCGCCTTGTATGTGTTTGTCATTGGGCGCGGGCTTTACATCGCCGCCCAGGCGCAGGATACCTACAGTCGTTTACTGGCAGGCACTATCACCCTCACCTTTTTTGTCTATGTGTTCGTGAATATCGGCATGGTATCGGGCCTGTTACCGGTGGTCGGTGTGCCGCTGCCACTGGTGAGTTATGGTGGCACCTCGATAGTGACCCTGCTAGCCGGTTTCGGTATCCTAATGTCAATCCAGACACATCGTAAATTAATTGCGAGCTGATGCCTTTGGTTGTTTTGCTTATGATTAAACGTTTCATCACCCTGTTAACCCTGTCCTTACTGATCAGTCATGTGAGCGCCAGTACCCGCCTGTTATCCGATTCAAAAGCGGTACGTAACTTCATCAATGAAATGGTCGAACAACATGCCTTCACTGCAAATGAGTTACAAGCCGTGTTCGAACAGGCCAATTTACACCAGAGTATTCTCGATGCCATTTCCCGCCCGGCAGAAAGTAAACCCTGGCATGCATATCGCCCCATTTTCGTCACCCCGGATCGCAGCAAGGGGGGTGTACGTTTCTGGCAGCAACATGTCGAAACCCTGGCTAATGCCAGTGAAGAATTCGGTGTGCCGCAGGAAATCATGGTGGCCATTATCGGCGTGGAAACCCGCTACGGACGCCACACCGGTAAATATCCGGTGCTGGATGCCTTGTCGACCCTGGCCTTTGCCTACCCGCCTCGCAGCAATTTCTTTCGTAAGGAATTGAAGGAATATCTGCTGATGACCCGTGAAGAAGGGCTGCCACCGGCCAAGCAACTTGGCTCCTATGCCGGTGCCATGGGCATGCCGCAGTTCATTCCCAGCAGCTTCCGCAGCTATGCCGTCGATTTTGACAAAGATGGCAAACGCGATCTCTGGGCCAGCCCGGCGGATGCCATTGGCAGCGTGGGTAATTATTTCAAACGCCACCACTGGATACCCGGTCAACCTATTGCCAGCCCGGTTAAAGTTCACGGTAAACGCTATCAGGCATTGATCGACGGCAATCTCAAACCTCGCTACACCCCGCAGGAATTGATGGACAACGGCGTAATTCTGCCCCAGGGCCTGCCGGCGGATTTAAAAGGCAGCCTGATTGAACTCGAGAGCAGCAATGGACCGGAATACTGGGTCGGCTGGCATAATTTTTATGTCATAAGCCGCTATAATCATAGTGCATTGTATTCAATGGCTGTGTATCAGTTAAGCCAGCAGATCAAACAACAAAGTACCGGCTTGATCGCCAGCGAGGCAGGCAAACCATAATGCGGGCAAACCGACCCAGTTTCTACAGTTTACTGGCACTGCTCCTGGTGTTGGCGGGCTGCAGCAGCACTTCATCACGATACAGTTACCATCACGACAGTGCCCCGGATCGGGATATTGATGTCAGCAAGATTCCAGATGCGACCCCGATAAATGAACCCCGCAGCCAGTACGGTAATCCGGACTCGTATGTCGTTAATGGTCAACGTTACCATGTGATGAATGATGCAGAAGGTTACGTGGAACGAGGCATCGCTTCGTGGTACGGCAAAAAGTTTCACGGTCATCGAACCTCCAGTGGCGAGCCGTACAACATGTACGCCATGACGGCTGCCCATACCCGATTACCCTTGCCAAGTTATGTGCAGGTCACCAATCTGCGAAACCAGCGCGCAGTCGTGGTGCGGGTGAATGATCGGGGTCCCTTTCATGCCAATCGCATTATCGATTTGTCATACGCCGCCGCCAAGAAACTGGGGATTACCGCCAGGGGCACGGCCATGGTGGAAGTGCGCGCAATTGGAGCGGAGCAAAACCCGAGGGTGGCAACAACCACCAGTCGCGATCAATCGCTGCGGCAGGCCGAGTTTCAGTTATATTTACAAGTGGGGGCCTTTGTCAGCCGCCACAATGCGGAACGTCTCCAGCAACAACTACGCACCCGTTATAGCAAACTGACTATCAATGCCGGTTATAACGCCGAAAACAACATCTACCGCGTCCGTATTGGTCCTCTGGCCAGCGTCGCCGAAGCAGATCGCCTGGCTGAAGCCCTCAGTCGTGAAGGCTTTGCAACTCCCCATATTGTGGTCGACTGATTTCCACAATTTGAAACGCTACTAGGTTTTTCCCGCTGACTGCGGGTAGAATAGTCGCACGTCACCAAAACCAGAAATGATTCCATTATGCGTTTATCACTGTTATTTGCATGCCTGTTACTGTTAATTAATTTCCCCCTCCATGCTGCTCCCTCGATCGTCCCCGCCGCGCCAACTATCAATGCGAAGGCCTGGTTGCTGATCGATTACAACAGCGGCCAGGTGCTGGCGGAACACAACAGTCAGCAACGTGTTGAACCGGCCAGTCTGACAAAAATGATGACGGCCTACATTGTGCTGTACGAAATTCGTAATGGCAGTTTCCAGACGAATGATCTGGTCCGCATCAGCGAAAAGGCCTGGCGGATGAAAGGTTCACGCATGTTTATTGAAGTTAACAGCCAGGTAAGTGTTGAGGAACTGTTAAAAGGCTTGATTATCCAGTCAGGCAACGATGCCACGGTAGCGCTGGCCGAGCATGTTGCAGGTACCGAAGGCGCCTTCGTGGAACTGATGAACCAGCACGCCCGCACCATGGGAATGACAGGTAGCCACTTTACCAACAGCACCGGGTGGCCGGATCCTGAGCACTACACGACGCCACATGATCTGGCGATCCTGTCCCGCGCCCTGATCCGCGATTTTCCCGAACATTATTCCTGGTACAAAATCAAGGAATATACCTATAACAATATCCGTCAATTCAACCGCAATCGTTTGCTGTGGCTGGATGAGCGGGTGGATGGCATCAAGACGGGGCATACGGAATCGGCCGGGTATTGTCTGGTTGCCTCGGCGGAAGAGAATGATATGCGGCTGATCTCGATCGTATTGGGAACCGGGTCGGAAAATGCCCGTGCCGCCGTCAGCCGTAAATTACTAAATTATGGTTTCCGCTTTTATGAAACGTTTCTGCTCCATCATGCCAAAGAACCGTTGCAAAACGTGCGCATCTGGAAAGGCGAACAGGAAACCCTGCCTCTGGGTCTGCAGAATGACCTGTATATCACTATCCCGCGCGGTCAACGTAACAAGGTCAAGGCTAATATGACGCTTGAAACCGGGTTGATTGCCCCGGCCATAAAAGGTCGGGCCTATGGCCAGGTCAACATCATGTTGAATGATGAACAACTCAGCCAGCAACCATTGGTGGCATTGGAAGAGGTACCCGAAGGTGGACTCTGGCGCCAACTGGTGGATAGCGTCATGCTGATGTTCCAGTAACACCGGACGCGCATACTTTGTCTCTAACCACGTGACTTAATATACGACGAGAACCTTATGAGCACCCCAACCGTATATCTGAATGGTGAATACTTACCACTCGACCAGGCCTGTGTCCCTGTGCTGGATCGTGGTTTTATCTTTGGTGACGGTGTCTATGAAGTCATTCCCGTTTACGACGGCAAAGCCTTTCGCCTTGCACATCACCTGCAACGCCTGAAAAACAGTATGCAGGCTGTCCGCATTGCCAATCCCCACAGCGATGAAGAATGGAGCGCGATAATTAACGGCGTTGTGGCGCACAATAATGGTGGTGACCAATCCGTTTATTTACAAATCACCCGCGGTGTCGCCCGTCGCGATCACCGCTTCCCCGATGATATCACGCCGACGGTTTTTGTTATGAGCAACCTGTTTGAGCCGGTCGCCAGGGAACAACTCGAACAGGGCGTTGCGGCCATTACCCTCGACGATATTCGCTGGCAATATTGCAGCATCAAAAGCATTGCTTTGTTACCAAACATATTATTGCGCCAACAAGCGGTAGAACGAGGTGCCGCCGAAGCAATCCTGCTGCGTAACGACGAGGTTACCGAAGGCGCGGCAAGCAATGTGTTTATCGTCAAAGACGGCGTCATTGTTACCCCACCCAAAACTGACTGTCTGCTGCCCGGCATCACGCGCGATTTAATCGTGGAACAAGCCAGGGAACATGGACTGGCGGTGAGGGAGGCCAATATAAAACAAAACGAACTGGAAGCGGCTGATGAGATCTGGCTAACCAGCTCCACCAAGGAAATCCTCCCGGTGACGCATTTAAATGGCCAACCGATAGGTAATGGCCGGCCCGGCAAGATGTGGCACCAGATGTACGAACTCTATCAGGCATATAAACAATCCCTGCGCCAGGCCGTTTGAGCGCTTGAAAAATGCTTCACCGGCTACACATTTAAACGCATGAATGAAGATAGCCTGCTGACCTTCCCCTGTGAGTTCCCTATCAAGATAATGGGGCGTAACAGCGACACCCTTGAAACCGAGGTTGTGAGGATAGTTCGCAAACATGCCCCTGATATATCATCCGAGGCGGTGACGAGCCGCAGCAGCGGCAAAGGAAATTACCTTGCTGTGACTGTTATTGTCAACGCCACCAGCAAGGAACAACTGGATAACATCTATCTGGAACTGAATGCTCATGAGGCGGTGCTGATGACACTCTGATTGTTCGACTTGCCTGGTAGCGGGCGTATCAGGGACAATCCGCATGAGAAGCTTTAAAAAAAATCTTTTTTCGCCAACATCTCATTTCTGGGATATTTCACAATCACGATAATCCGACGCCAGACATCATCGATCTCAAGTTCAGCAAATTCGAGTTTTCTGGCTGACTGAGCTGAAGACTCAGCCACCTTGATTCCCATGCGGGTCAGATTCAGGGTGATCTGGTTTAGCCGAATTATCTTCTCGGGATGGGACAGCATTTCCTTGACCATTTCAAGGTGCTCACCTGGTGTCTCGATATTACCGGATTCGCTTTCAGTAGCTTGATTTTCACTGGCAATATTTTCTTTTTTGTCATTTTTACCCAGCACATCAGCTCGAATGGACAATAATAAATCAGTCAGCTCCTGACCCCAGGCCTGGTTTGCCTTATATCTTCTGTCGAGTACGCGACGATATTCATCACTGCCTGCTCCCCGAATCCGGCGGGACATCACATTTTCATAAGTATTTGAGATCAGTGCATCAAAAATACAGCTTTTCAGACTTTCGCGAACCGCTTTTTCCGTCGCAGCCGGTGACAAGATGTTATGTCCGAGAAAATTCACCGAGATACGCGGCACATCCTTCTTGATAAAATCGCCTTCCAGTTCCATGCCGAAGCCGGCATGCTCCTCTTTCTCCATACACATCAGGGCAAAGCAGTGCTCCATATTTACATTCATGCTGTCTTCAAAAAATGCTCTTAGTGCCTCGCTTTTACTGAAAGTGCGCTGCAAATCACTCACAGTGGCAAACACTGCATTTACCAGGGGGTCGCTACCAAATGCTTTCTTGTTAAACTCAACCGGGCCGGGAATTTTCTCTACCAAGCCGTTGATATAGTGCAATGCCGTTTCGACTGTTGCTGTCAATTTCTTTTTATAACCGAGAATCAGGCGCATGTTGGGATCAATACCGTCGATCAATTGATCAATGGCGGCATTTACGGTCGCTACATTTTTACGCTCCAGTGCCTGTTCCGCCCGTCGCTTATCCAGTCTTGCTCGTAGTCCGAAGAGCATGTATTTGAATATGCTGGTCATAAAGTGTTTGCACTCGTTTTTCAGCCAGATAGTAATTCCATCCACATAGTTTGCAATAATACTAGGTTATTGTTGTAGCCGGGTACAGTTCGCTTTCATTGGATATGCATGTCAAAATTCAGTTTCAGTGATGTATCTGAACCACGTTAATGCATTCACTCAAACTGGAAGAGTTAAAAAGCTTCGCTACTATTTACCCAGATAGCCACGATGTTCGGATTTATTTGTGACCAGACCGAAGGAGAAAAAGGTGAGCGATAGACTAATGATATTGCCGGCAAAAGACACAACTGCCATCCGCCTGGTGCGTATCCCGGATGATTATGAGGAGCATGAAGTATTCCGCCATGTCACCGGTATCATTGCCAGGATTGAAGAGAACAATCCCGACTACACCTGGGACGATATCCAGACGGAACTGGAAGATCATGGTTTTGAACCGATTTCGTTCATCCTCGGCCCCGAACTGGACTGACGATGATATTTATCATTGTCTGATGGATCGGAGGCAGATTAGCCGGAAAGTCATATACATAAACTAATTCATCTGCCGATTAACCTGTTAGGACAACGCATTGATAAAGGGAGGCAGGGAATGACAATTGGCAAGAAATACCAGTTTGAACATTGTGAGTGCCTGGGGCCGGGTCGTCAATTTAATCTAGTGGTTCCTTCGGGAATATGGGCCGTTGATGAAGCCAGCGCCTGTGTCAGGGTCGTTCTGGGTTATCGCGTAAGAGAACTGGACAAAGCGGCTTTTGAACAGCTCAAGGCGGAAAGGAAGGCCGTACCACTGTAAACTCAACCCGATAATTTGAAATCGGATCATCCGCAAGACGCATTCGTCCGAACACGCAGCGTGGTACGATTGAAAATAGTAGCTTAGTAATTCAGACGGGTAATACCGCGGAAGGTTGCAGGGACGGAGTTATTGGCTCCGCCCCGCGAATTTAGCTATTACAACCCGGTTGCCCTGCTAGTTATTTTTCGCTCCCTCATCAATCCAGGTTTTGATCGTCGCTATTTGATCTTCACTGAGCGGGGTCTTGATCTTGGAGGCAAGGGTGTCTTTGGTATGCGGCGGCATATGGATTTTCGGATCAGCCTTATGGGCAACTAACCGGAACAAGGTACTGGATTCACTGTCTCCCGGCACCACAACCTGGCCAAACTTGGTACCACGCATCAGATCATCGTAGGTAACCAGAACCAGCCCGCTTTCTTCGGACCCTTCGCCCTTGCCATCATGACATTCCAGGCATCTGTCAGTAATGATGGGTTTCACGTCTTTTGAATAACTAACCTCTTTGCTACAACCGGTTGCGACCACTGTAACAATCGCAAACGCAATGGCGAGTAGATTAAACCGCATTTCATTCTCCCTCAAAAAAACCGTTGTTCTTATTGCAAACATATATCAAGACAACAAATATGGCCAGTACTTGTCAGCATTATTGCGAGTCGTGCATCGTGAGTTAAGGTGAGACTTGATGGCGATCAGAAAAGTACCGAAAATTCTGCTTAATCAGTGTGCAATTCCGCCGGATCCATCGTAGCAATGTTTCCTTTTTAACCACCCGCTGCGGACGGGTTCACGTCGACGGCTTTGGCTTGCCCCGGAGTGCCGGGATCCGTTCGTTTGCCTCAATTCCCTCTTTGGCGGGTGACACTCTTTCACCCCCCCTTCCTGAACGGAAAACCGGTACAATATGGCCACGAAGATTTATCCTCCAAACTTATGTCCTCAGTTTCCAGCCTAATCAATATCCGTGATCTCGGCCGCCGTGACTACGAGTCAGTATGGCGCGAGATGCAGGCGTTCACCGCCGCGCGCCAACCCGACACGGTGGATGAGCTGTGGGTCGTCGAACATCCACCGGTTTTTACCCTCGGGCTGAATGGCAAGGCGGAGCATTTGCTTAATCCTGCTGATATTCCCGTGATCAACGTGGATCGCGGAGGGCAGGTAACCTACCACGGTCCCGGCCAACTGGTGGTGTATACCTTATTAGATCTCCAGCGTCGGCATCTCGGTGTGAAGGAACTGGTACGCAAGCTGGAACAGGCCATCATCAATTTGCTGGCCGAATTTGGTATCGAAGCGACAGGCCGGGAAGATGCACCGGGCGTTTACGTCACTGGCGCCAAGATCGCCGCACTGGGACTGCGGGTCAAAAAAGGCCGCACTTACCATGGTCTGGCACTGAATGTCGCCATGGATCTGACCCCGTTTGCCCGCATTAACCCCTGTGGTTATGCGGGCATGGCCGTCACCCAGACCCGGGATCTGGGAATCACCGCCAGCATGCCGGAATTGCGAGACCACCTGATCGATCATCTTTGCGCACTTCTGGGCTACAATTGCCCTTCGCACGCCGCCCTGAATCAAACAGCATGACAAAATCCACTGACAATCTTGACGAGGTCCTGCCCCGTCCGGCCAACCCGTTAAAAGGGGAATCCAAAACCGCCCGCATTCCCGTCAAGGTGGTGCAGCCAGACAAACCGCTCAGCAAGCCGCGCTGGATCCGTGCCAAGGCCCCCAATACCCCCGCCGTCGCGCGCCTGAAACAGATTCTCCGCAAACAGAATTTATATACCGTGTGTGAAGAAGCCGCCTGCCCCAATATTGGCGAATGTTTCGGCCACGGCACCGCCACGTTTATGATCATGGGTGACATCTGCACCCGTCGCTGCCCGTTCTGTGATGTCGCCCACGGCCGCCCCAACCCGCTTGATCAGGATGAACCCCGAAATCTCGCCCTGACGATCCAGGCGATGACGCTGAACTATGTGGTCATTACTTCGGTGGATCGGGATGATCTGCGTGACGGCGGCGCGGGCCACTTCGCGGCCTGTATCAGTGCGACCCGGCAACACAGCCCGGCTACCGGGATTGAAATTCTGGTACCGGATTTCCGCGGCCGGATGGATATTGCACTGGAAATACTGGGCCGGACACCACCGGATGTGTTTAATCACAATCTGGAAACCGTGCCACGCCTGTATCGGCAGGCCCGGCCCGGTGCCGATTACCACTGGTCACTGCAGTTGCTGCAAACATTTAAATCTGCAAACCCGGCCATCCCGACCAAGTCCGGCCTGATGCTGGGGCTGGGGGAAACCCTGGACGAAGTCGCAGCGGTCATGCGCGACCTGCGGGAACATGAGTGTGACATGCTGACGCTGGGGCAGTATTTACAACCCAGCCAACACCACCTGCCGGTCAGCCGATACGTCAAGCCAGAGGAGTTCCAGCAACTGGAAGTCCTCGGCTATGAACTGGGCTTTGCCAATGTCGCCAGTGGACCGATGGTCCGCTCGTCCTATCATGCCGACAAGCAGGCGGCCGGGAAAAAAATCTCGTAATTCATTTTGTGATTGGAGATGGAAATCCTGCTGGTCAAAACGGTTCAAACTCTGCTGTTGCCACCGGGCTTGATGATCCTGCTGATGCTGGCCGGGTACCTCCTCGCCCCGCGTCTGCCGCGAACCGGCAAAACCATGTTATTCACAGGCTTTGCCCTGCTGGTGCTGCTCAGCCTGCCGATCGTGGCCAAAATGAATCTCCGGCTGCTGGAAACTGACACGGCACTTTCGCCCGCGGAACTGGCCCAGCCTACCGCGCAGGCGATCGTCATATTAGCTGGCGGGCGTAACTCCGATGCGCCGGAATACGGAAACGCCGATACCGTGTCGACCCTGACCCTCGAGCGCGTGCGTTATGGAGCCTGGCTACACCGCCTTACCCGCTTGCCGATCCTGGTCACCGGCGGCAACGTGTTTGACCCTTCCCGTCCGGCTGAAGCTGAACTGATGCAGGACATATTAACCCAGGAATATCAGCTACCTGTTCAGTGGCTCGAAACGAAATCCCGTAATAGCTGGGAGAACGCCTCCTTCACCCATGAGATCCTCAATGAGGCCGGCATCACCCGTATTTACCTGGTCACCCAGGCATTTCATATACCTCGCGCCAAAATGGCTTTTGAAGCCGTCGGCCTGGAGGTGATACCGGCCCCGACCGGATTTTTAAGTGGCGATGGCGATGGCGAGGCGCCGTTAGTCCTCGAATTTCTTCCGAATGTGGCCGCAATCAAGACCAACTACTACGTCGCTCACGAACTCATGGGAATGGTCTGGTACCGGCTGCGCTATTTTTAGAATCCGGCTTTAACCCAACGGAAACCGCTCCATCAGGTAACACAGGCAATCCTGTTTCATGATTTCCAGATCCCGGGTCAGCATCGACGGCATAACCGGGGTCCGGGTCTGTATCCAGCGGCCATTGATTTCAAAATAGCGCGCCGTCACATCCCGATTCTGTTCGTCCCGGACCGTAAACGGTTGCATCCCGGGGTGGCGGACCTGACCGAAAGCCGTGCCCGCCGGTAGCTCATTGAAGTTAAACCGGTCGATATCCGGCAACAGGGCAATATCATCCGTATCCGTACCGAATCCCACATCCATGTCCGCGGCCACCTTGACCGTGGCCACGGTGTGAAACAAATCCAGATCATGCGGGGTGACCGGGTGTGCCGGAAACTCCGACAAATGCAAACAGGCTTCCAGATAATCCAGCACATGCGTCACGCCCTGCGGCATGCCGGGCTGGCCACATTCCACCGTGACTGCCGGGCACAACGGTGCCATGGCCATGGACATCACGGTATCCGGTTTGATGAAGTACACCACGGTGCGCCCAAACAGGGTGGCAAGATGTAAATAGGCCTGGTCCAGCCGGTTAACACAGGCGTAGTGCGGATTTTTACCGGTATTGTTATGCACATCCACCGAGGCAAACAGGTTCAGCTTGCTGATTTCCTCGATGACCTGCTGCGCCATGCGATGTTCCGGCGACTCCCCCTCCTTTTTCCAGATGCGATTGTAGTCCGGTTGATCGCTGAGATGGCGCTGGCCCTGCCGGGCCGCGGCAATATTGCCGATAAACAGACTCAGGGCGCGAGGCAAGGACTTGCTGGTGTATTTGTTTAATAATTGTCGCACTGCCTCCCAGCCGGTGGTTTCATTACCATGCAGCAGCACCGAAACAAACAGGGTATCCGGCCGCTGTCCTGCCAGGTGAATCAAGGTCGGGCCCGGCAACACCTCGTGTAAACGGTTTGCCTCCCGCTCCAGTAACCCCGACGGAAGTTCATCGTATATCTGCAGCATGGTTTTCGTCGCTATATGGTCCATTCATGTACCGGCTCACCGCTTTCCTGCCGCTCGATATAGGCCGCGGTCAATGCGGTCATATCCGCGCCGTGTTTGGCCACAAAGGCACGTTGCCAACCAGCACCATTCATTCCGCTTCGCAGCCGTGCTGCAATAATTCCCAGATAGGTCTTGCAATCATCGGCCGCAACCCCGAGCTTGTGCAGGCCGGTTTCCGCCAGAGGTAACAATTCCTTCTCTAGCAATTCATGCGCACCAAGAACATGTTCATCACGCCAGCTCAATTGCGCGCGCAAACCAAATCTTGCGGCGGCATAAAAATTATCCCGTGCCTTGTCAAACTTGATCTGGTTTTCAATGGCCGGTTCCAGCTCGCACAGAGATGTCACCACGCCATAATAAAATGCCATATTGGCCAGGGTATCGATCACACTCGGCCCGGCCGGAACGACCCGGTGCTCAATGCGTAAATGTGGCCTCCCTTCGGCATCAAACCCGACCAGGGGCCGGTTCCAGCGCCAAATCGTGCCATTATGTAAACGTAAATGCCGCAGTTCCGGATTGTTTTCCTCATAGGAGACCGGCAACAAGACCGGATAATGCTCCAGATTTTCCTGGAACAATTCCAGCAGCGAACTGCGTACATAACCGGTACCAAACGTGACACGGCGAATGGGGCCAAACATGGCGCCGTCATAGCCACCCACCGCCACCGCCTGTTCAAAAACCGGGATGCGTGTTTCGGCCCATAAATTTTTCCCGAACAGAAACGGTGAATTGGCGGTCAGGGCCACCATCGGGGCCGCGAGAATCTGACTGGCATTATAGGCCCGTACTGCCTGGAGCGGATTTAATTGCAGATGGATCTGGAACGACGTCGCGGCCGACTCCAGCATGACATCCCGATGGGTGACGCGCAGGTGCTCTTCGCCGTTAATGTCCAACACCAGCGGTTTACCCTTGCGCATCCGTACGACTTCCCGGTTCAGCGCTCGATAGCGCTCCATTTTCGACATGTTCCCCGGTTGCAGGTCCTCGTTTTGCACCGTGGGTAAAATTCCGATCATGGCCAATTGACAATGCAGTTGCGCCGCGGTGTCATGACACTGCCCCCAGGTCTGGATCAACTCCGCATGCATGGCCGACAGGGCGTGACCGGTCAACTCCCGCGGCGTACTGTTGACCTCAAAATTGAAACTGGCCAGTTCCGGACTGGCCAGTGGATTGGCAAGTTGCCGGAGAAATTCAGCATTGCGAGGTGCCGGATGATAGTGTTCATCCAGCAACCAGGCCTCGAGTTCAAATCCGCTTACGGGGTGACCTTCAACAAAACGGGCTTGCGCGAACCATTCCGCCAGCGTCCGGGTCTCGGCCTGTAATTGCTGTTTAAACCGGGCGTAATCCTCGGCGGTAAAATGACTGCTCTGGATCTCTTCACCCATGCTTGATCATGCCCTTCGTTATGATGTGGTAGTTAACGCGGCATCCAGCTCGCGCAAGCGTTCCGGTGTACCGATATCCCACCAGCGTCCCTGATAATATTCACCACTTACCAGACCTTCCGCCATGGCGGACTTCAACAATGGCGCGAGCGGCCGGATGCCGGGTTCCAGCCCGGCAAATAAACGGGGATGATAAATACCGATCCCACTGTAAGTGAGTCTGGGCTGCCCCTCCACCTGCAACTGCCCGTTACGAGCAAGGTAAAAATCACCCTGTGGATTATGTGGCGGGTTAGCCACCATCACCAGATGCGCCAGACCCTCGAGCCGGGACGGCAGTTGTTGCACAGGATAGTCACACCAGATATCACCATTAACGACCACAAAAGGATCTGCTCCCAGCTGCGGCAGGGCCTGCACGATACCCCCCGCCGTCTCCAGCGCTGCCGGTACCTCGGGCGAGTAGCGGATCCGCAAGCCATACTGTTCCCCGTTTCCCAGCCGCGCTTCGATTTGCTTGCCAAGCCAGGCGTGGTTGATGATGACATCCTTGATGCCGGCCTGCTGCAAGGCAACCAGGTGATATTCGATCAAGGTCTTGCCCCCGACCTCAAGTAATGGCTTGGGCGTATGGTCAGTCAAGGGTCGCATACGTTCACCGCGACCGGCTGCAAGGATCATGGCTTTCATGGTTCAGTATTGTATTAACGTCTTGCCCAACGCTTACGGATTCGGTTCAGATTAATCATGGTGCCTGGCCATGGCCGCTTCCACCAGGCCAATGAATGGTTCAAGCACCGGATAATCCTTGCCCACCTCGATGACATAGCCCAGCGTACGTGGAACGTCCTTGAGGTAACCGGGTTTGGCATCTCGATGGTTCAGGCGGGCGAAGATCCCACTGGCTTTCAGGTGACGCTGGATCCCCATGAGGTCAAACCAGCTGAGAAACCGGGATTCGCTCACATCCGCCAACATGCCTTGCTGGCGTGCCTGCTGATAATACTGTGTCACCCAGGCTTCGACTTGTTGTCGTGGCCAGGCGATATAACAATCGCGTAGCAGCGATACCAGATCATAGGTAACCGGACCCATCACCGCATCCTGAAAATCGAGGATGCCCGGATTGGGCGTACTGATCATCAGATTACGGGAATGATAGTCGCGGTGCACGATCACCTGCGGTTGCTGCAAGGCGGTTTCCGCCAGATAAGTGAATGCGGCATCAATGATGGTGTTGTCGGCATCACCCAGTTGCATGGCCAGATGACGCTCAAGATACCAGTGCCGAAATAATTCCATCTCGGCCATTAACAGCTTGCGATCATAGGGTGGCAAATCGGACTGTCCATGTGCCTGCAGTCGTAACAATGCCTGCATGGCATCCGCGTATAACGACTCGACGGTTGCTGCATTCAACTCGGGCAAATACATTCGATCACCGAGATCGGTCAGCAACAAAAAACCCTGTTGCAGATCCTGTTGCAATACCTCCGGCACATGCAATCCGATCCCGGTCATCAGTGCCGAAACGTGAATATAGGGCTGACAATCTTCATGCGTGGGTGGCGCATCCATCACAATGCGTGTGGTGGCATCATAACGCACACGAAAATAGCGACGAAAACTGGCATCCGCTGAAGCCGGTGTGATCTCGTAGTCTACAATACCCGCCACGGTTCGCAGCCAGGTTTGCAACTGTTCAAAGCGTGGATCCAAACTCATCCCTTTAACAACTTCGGAAAGCATGATTATACATGGCCCACTATCTTAACAGGTGACGCACTCAACAGCTTCGCCTTTATCCCGCCGCATGTATAATGGACTCTCCATTATCAAGGGATACACCGCTGCGCACTATGTTTGTCGTGCGATTTACATTTACCGGACTGTGCATCGGACTGTTCTGTTTGCAGTCGGGTCAGGCGGCAGAATATGTGGGTTTGCCCAATCCGCCGATATCGACATCACAAGCCGACGAGCTTTGTGATACCCGCGCGTATCCGATTATTCCTGATATCCCGGAACTGGAACAAGACAAGACCGACTTGCAGGCGGATGAGGCTGATATCAGCCAGGAAGACGTCTCGGTTTTTCGGGGCAAGGTCGTGATTCGCCGAGGCAAAGCCAGGCTGGAAGCTGATCATGCTAACTATGACTATCTAAGTGAGACGCTGGATGCGACTGGCAGTATCCGTTTTACCGGCAACGGTATGCGGATCACCGGTACCGACGTGCATGCCGACATGAAAAACAATACCGCCAGCTTCAATAATGCCCTGTTTTATTCCAATGAACGGGCCAACGGCACGGCACAAAGTATTCACCTGCTTGATCGGTATCGGCTGGAATTGTATGAGGCGACCTATACCTCCTGCGACCCGCTGGATCCCGACTGGCAATTAAGTGCTGACAAGATCCATCTGGACAGGGAATCCCAGCAAGGCACGGCCGAACACATGGTGCTGCGTTTTCAGAATGTGCCGTTCTTTTACTTTCCCTATGTGCGCTTCCCGATCAGTGAACAGCGTCTGAGTGGATTTCTGTATCCTACCATCGGTAATTCCGACAAACTCGGCGCCCAGTTCCAGTTGCCTTATTACTGGAACATCGCACCCAATTATGATGCCACCTTCACCCCGTGGTACATGTCGAAACGCGGTACCATGCTGCAAACCGAGTTTCGCTATCTGCACAGCATTAACCAGGGCGAGTTGCGGGTCGATTATCTCAACCAGGATAAGGAGTACCTGGATGAAGAGCGGAATGCCTTTCGCTGGCAACATGCCGGCCATCCATTTAAAAACTGGTCGACCCGGGTGGATTACAGCCAGGTCAGTGATACGGATTATCTGCTCGACTTCGGTAACAGCCTGGATGCCACCAGTACCACGCATCTGACCCAACAGGGCAAACTCAACTATGAGGCCGCGAACTGGCACTTTACCGCGAATGCCCAGGGTTACCAGACACTGAGTGGCGGCAATCCCTATGAACGCCTGCCCCAGCTGCTCTTCACCAGTCATTTACCGGAACTGGACAACCGCTTGCATTATGGTCTGGATGGGGAATGGGTGCTGTATAGCCATGATGACGATATCGTCCAGGGCCAACGTCTGGATATTTATCCCGCCATCAGTCTGCCGTTGCGCAATAGCGCGGGGTTTATCACCCCCAGGCTGGCCTACCGCTATACCCAGTATGAACTGACCGACGTGACCCCGGGCAGCGAGACCTCGCTCAGCCGAAGCTTGCCCACGGCCTCCCTCGATAGCGGCCTGTTTTTCGAACGTAATACCCGGGTTGGTAACACCGCGCTGGTGCAGACGCTCGAACCCCGCCTGTATTACGTTTATACCCCGTATCGGGACCAGGACGATCTGCCGGTGTTCGACACCCAGCAATCCGACTTCAATATCAATGAGCCGATTAAGCCGGACTTTTTTGACGGCCCCGACCGGGTGGAAGACGCCAACCGGCTCACCGCGCTGCTGTCGACCCGCTATCTCAGTCAGGACAGCGGCGCCGAATTGCTCATGGCCGGCATTGGCCAGGTGTATTATTTCGAAGACCGTCTGGTGACGCTGCCGGGTGGCAGTCCCCAGACCAGTTCCCGCTCCAACATCATTGCCATCCTCACCAGCCGCCCTTCCAGCCGCTGGCTGTTTCATTACGACACCCAATGGGATACCGAAACCCAGAAGTTTGATCTCCATACCGCTTATCTGCACTTCAACCACACTCCCCGCCAGACACTCAAGCTGGCCTACCGCTTCGAACGGGACGTGCTGGAAACGGCGGAGGCCGGGTTTGACTGGCAATTCACGCCTCGCTGGCGGTTTCACGGGCGGGAGATCTACGACCTGCTCAACGACCGTAACCAGGAAGCGGAGCTCGGCCTGCGTTACGACAGCTGCTGCTGGGCCGTGGCTTTTGCGGCGAAGGAACGTTTCGTGACGGATCTGGAACCCCTGGACAGAAGCTTCTATATCGAGCTGGAGCTGAAAGGACTGTCGAGCCTCTCCACCGGTTTCTAGCCGCCCCCCCTCTCAAGTCGCCTGGTTCATGCTATCCTTGGCGACCCTGAAATTAGCTGGAAATCCGCATGAAGTCCGTCGTTTATCGCTGTCTCCACCTCTGCTGTTTATCGCTGTTTGCCGTCACGCTGGCCGCACAGACACAGGCGGCCAAACCGGTGGTGCAGGAAATTGACCACATCGTTGCCGTCGCCAATGACGATGTGATTACCTTTACCGAACTGGAAAAACGCATGCGCCTGGTAAAGCAACAAATACAGCGCCGGCAGGCCAAATTGCCGTCCGATGAGGTACTGCGGAAACAGATCCTCGAACAGCTGATCATGGAACGCCTGCAACTGCAGGTGGCGGAGCAGGTGGGTATCCGGGTTGATGATGAAAGTATCAACAAGGTGGTCAGCAACATCGCCAGAGAAAACAATCTCACCCTGGAGCAATTTCGTGAAGTACTGGCCCGTGAAGGCTATAACTTTGCCGACTTCCGCGACAATATTCGCAAGGACATCACCCTCAATCAGTTACGCAAGCGCCGGGTGGAAAACCGGGTGACGGTCACGGAGCAGGAAGTGGATAACTACCTGATGAGTATGGCCAATCAGGGCGACCGCAATGATGAATTTCACCTCGGGCACATCCTGGTCGCCGTCCCCGAAGCCGCCAGCCCGGAGCAGATTCAGGCTGCCAAAAATCAGGCCGAAGCCATTCACGCACGTTTGCGGCTGGGCGCGGATTTCGCCCAGACCGCCATCGCGGAATCCGCCGGCCAACGCGCCCTGGAGGGTGGCGACCTGGGCTGGCGCAAGGCAGGGCAGATGCCGACCCTGTTTGCCGAAAGCGTACTCAATATGCAGGTGGGCGAAATTAGCGATCTGATCCGCAGCCCCAGTGGGTTTCACATCATCAAACTGCTGGATCGTCGCAGCACCGAGCAACGCCATACCGTGCGGCAGACCCTGGCCCGGCATATTCTGATCAAGCCCAATGAAGTGGTATCAAACGAGGAAGCCCGTCAGCGTATCACCCGCCTGTATGAACGCATTCTGGCCGGCGCTGATTTCGGCCAACTGGCCCGTGCCAGTTCTGACGACACGGCATCGGCGGTGGAAGGCGGCAGCCTCGGCTGGGTCAATCCCGGGGTGATGGTGCCGGAATTCGAGGAACAGATGAACAGACTGCAACCCGGCCAGATCAGCGCTCCGTTTGAAAGTCAGTTCGGCTGGCATATCGTCCAGGTCATGGCGCGACGCCAGCATGACGACACCCAGCAGTTTGAACGGATGCAGGCACGCCAGTTGATTGGCCAGCGCAAATCCGAAGACGCGGTTGAAAACTGGCTGCGGGAAATACGCAGTGAAGCTTACGTGGAATACCGCCTGAACCAGTGAGCCTGCATCCCCAACGCATCGCCATCACACCGGGTGAACCGGCAGGTATCGGTCCTGATTTACTGATTCAACTGATTCAACAACCCCGGTTACAGGAACTGATTGCGATTGCCGATCCCGGGCTGCTGCAACAGCGGGCCCAACAGCTGGGGCTGCCCCTTACCCTGATACCGCATGATCCCGCCCGGCCACCCGCTGCGTTGCCGGCCGGTCAACTGGGCATCGTCCCGGTCAGCACTTCGGTTCCCGCCAGAGCCGGTCACCTCGACCCGCGTAACGCTCCCTATGTACTGGAATGCCTGCGACGGGCGGCCAGCGGCTGCCTGCAGCAGGAATTCACGGCGCTGGTGACCGGACCGATCCACAAGGGCGTGATCAATGACGCGGGTATTCCTTTTACCGGGCATACCGAGTATCTGGCCGAACTGACCGGCACCCCGCAGGTGGTGATGTTATTGACCGCCCCGGGACTGCGCGTGGCGCTGGCCACCACCCACCTCCCCCTGCGTGAGGTCGCCGACGCCATTACCCGGGAGACGCTGACCACCACCCTGACGATCCTGGATCAGGACCTGCGCCGGCGCTTCGGCCTCGCCCGACCCCGCATCAGCGTGCTGGGACTCAATCCTCATGCCGGTGAAGGTGGCCATCTGGGCCGGGAAGAAATCGACATTATCATGCCGGTCATCGCGGAATTGCGCGAGCAAGGCCTGGACCTCCGCGGTCCGCTTCCCGCCGACACGGCCTTTGATCCCGGCCGCCTGGATGAAACGGATTGCTTTCTCGCCATGTACCATGACCAGGGCCTGCCGGTGCTCAAGCATTACGGCTTTGGCCAGGCGGTCAATGTCACGCTCGGCTTGCCGATGATCCGGACCTCGGTCGATCACGGCACCGCGCTGGAACTTGCCGGCTCCGGCCAGGCCCAGACCGGCAGTCTGCGGGCCGCCATCGCCACGGCAACGGAAATGGCCCGTTACGGCTAAATCACTCGACTAAGCTGGATGCCGCTCCACAGCAGGCCGAACAGGATGGGCTGGTGCAGCATATAGATCAGCAGGCTGTGACGCCCGGCCAGGGCCAGACCCCGCCCCGGGGAAGTGTGGGTGCGATAGCGCCTGACAAACTGCAAGGCCGGTGTGCGCAGCAAATAATGGCCGAGGAAAATGCCCATCAACACCACCCCGAACCAGGGAATGACCGGCACATAATCCTCGGTCGCCGGCCTGCGGGTCATCAGCCCGATCCAATTCGCGCCGGCCTGATCGAAAAACCGATGTTCATACACCAGGTTCAAGCCGATAAGGCCCAGTCCCACCACCAGACTCGTTACCGGCCAGCGGACAAACAATAAACCGGCCACACTGGCGAAGGCAATAAAATGCAAAATGCCGAACACAATCGTGCGTCCGGGAAACATGAAATAACTGGTGACGGTAATCGCCAGGGCAAACAGAACAAGTAACCCGAGGCGCCTGAAATAACGCCGCAGATTGATCCCATGCGCATTTGCCAGTACCAGACTCACGCCCACCAGGCCGAGAAACAGACTCACGATCAGGGTTCGCAAATTCAACCAGAAAGGATCGTGGGAAAAATCAAACGAGGCGAGCCGAAAATATTCCAGGTCATAACAGAAGTGATAAAACACCATCATAACGATGGCCACACCACGCAGAATATCAATCAGCTGAAAACGACTTGAAACGGGCATACCTTTGCCTAATCCAGTGAGGGCTGTGCCCACTCTACACAGCGCGCAAGCTCAAGTCATCCATCGGTATGCATCGTAGCCACAGCCCTGTGCAGATGTTCACACCTTCAGACTCTTGCCTATCGGTATTTGCGCATCTGCTTCCGGGTTATTTTCTGCTTTGCCATCAATAATTTATGAGCCCGAGGATTCAGCCAAGGACGTCAGGTTATAATTTTTGTCTGCATGTGGCAGCATTCACTCTGGTTGACTGGCCTGTACATTTCATTCGGTTATAATCTGGCAACGTTGCAGAGCCATGACCTAAAGATGCAAAAATTTACAATAAATCGGCACCTTTAGCCTGTGCATACCTTCAGTGATAATACTCCCGACAAACAACCTGATGTTTTAACCACCCGATGAAAGTAACCGTCAGTGATTTAATCGTTAAGTACCTGCAACATCTGGGTATTGAATATATCTTCGGTATGCCCGGTGCTCATATCCTGCCTGTATATGACAGCCTTTATGATTCCAATATCCAGGCCATTCTCGCCAAACACGAACAGGGCGCGGCCTTTATGGCAGGCGGGTATGCCAAGGCCTCGGGCAGGATTTCTGCCTGTATCACCACCGCCGGTCCCGGTGCAACCAACCTGATAACCGGGATCGCCAATGCCTATGCAGACAAACAACCCATCCTGGTGATCACCGGTGAAACCTCGACGCATATTTTTGGTAAAGGCGGTCTGCAGGAAAGTTCCGGCGAAGGCGGCAGTATCGATCAAAGCACCCTGTTCAAGGGCATTACCCGCTATAGCAAGGTCATTGAACGAACCGATTATCTGGATCAGGTACTGAACCAGGCATCCAAGGCACTGCTCTCCGCCAATCCCGGCCCGGTATTGCTGAGTTTGCCATTCAATGTGCAGAAAGAAATGGTCGATGACGACATTCTCGACGGCATTAAAACCAAAGGACGTGTATACACGATCGATAAATACTCACCGCCGGTCGAGTCACTGGCACGACTCATCCAGGATGCGAAACGCCCCGTCATCATCGCGGGTTATGGTGCTATTCGCTCAGGCGCGCAGGCAGTCATCACCCGGCTGAGTGACATGCTGAATATCCCGGTAGCGACCAGCCTGAAAGGCAAGGGAGTTATCAATGAACAATCTGCCATGTCCCTCGGCAGTCTGGGGGTTACCTCCAGCGGTGTCGCCTATGGCTACATTGTCGAACAGGCCGATCTGCTGATTTTTCTCGGTGCCGGCTTCAATGAAAGAACCAGTTATCTGTGGGATAAAAAACTGCTCGACAATAAAAAAGTAGTGCAAATTGACAGCAATGCCGAACAGTTGGAAAAAGTCTTCGAAGCGGACATTGCCATTCAGGGTGATATTAATGAGGTGCTGACCGGGGTGTTCAGCAACCTGCAGGAAAAAGGGATCTCGCAAAAAGAGTTCATGCCCATTTCTAACCAGACTGGTGATCAGAACGATGAGGGAAGAAGCAAATATGCCTCCCTGTCCCGGGGCAAGTTTAGCCTGGTGGAGACGTTCTTTACTGAACTGGCACAACATTTCCCTGAAGATACGTTTTTCTTTGATGACAACATCATTTTTGCGCAGAACTTTTTTAATGTATCCAGCAGCAACCGCTATTTTCCCAATTCCGGCATCTCCTCCCTGGGGCATGCCATTCCGGCTGCCATTGGCGCCCGGTTTTCAGCCGACAAACCGACCTTCGCGATTCTCGGTGACGGCGGCTTTCAAATGTGTTGCATGGAAATCATGACCGCGGTCAATTATGGGATTCCCATCAACGTCGTGCTGTTCAATAACGCCACCATGGGATTGATTCGAAAAAACCAGTCCCAGCTCTATAATGAACGCTTTATCAATTGTGACTTCATTAACCCCGATTATGCCTCACTGGCCAGGTCTTTCGGCATCAACCACCAGAAAATCACCACGACCGCGGATATCGAAGACCTGTTTACCCAGCATGATCTGAAGCATGCTACCAATCTGATCGAGATCATCATCGACAAGAATGCGTTTCCGAATTATCGTTCGGGCCGCTGATTGCGACTGCTCACAAGATGAATCCACCCACTCATCAGGCCCTACAACATTTTCTGACTGCTTATCACCACTATCCTGCGTTAGCGCAACTCAAGCAAAAGCTGGCGACTATCACAGCACCACAAGTGCCAGATGAGATCGTTCAAATTTATCATGCAGCGATCGCCATTATTGACAAGGAGATCTGGTCAGCCGAAACAGATGATGCACTGATTAAACAGTATCAACAACTGTATCAGGAACTGGAAGACCACATCGCCTTGCTCGATCGCGACGAACGGCACAAGTTTGTCATCGTGATCCCGGTCGCCGACCGGCCCCGACACCTGAAAGCTTGTCTGCAAAGCCTGTTGACACTGTGTCAATCGTTTCACTACGGCGGCTTTGCCAACCAAAAATATACCAGGATAACGGCCATCGTTGCGGATGACTCCAGGGAGCAGCTCAACATCCAACAACACAAGCAAATCGTGGAGCATTTTAATGTTCAGGGCATTGAAACAATCTATTTCGGCCTCGAGGAACAGTTACGGCAACTGGCAAAACTGACCCAAACTGAGCGGCAACAACTGGCAAATATTCTGGGTGATGCTGACAGCAGGACCTTTTATCATAAAGGTCCGTCATTGATGCGGAATATTACCTACCTCAAATTAAATGAACTTGGCAATGAAACGGATAAGCTGCTGTTTTATTTTGTGGATAGTGATCAGGAGTTTCAGGTAAGGGTTGGCACTAATGGCGATGACAGGGAGCTGTATGCCATCAACTATTTCTACGCCCTCGACAGGATCTTTTCACAGCATGATGTCAACATCCTGACCGGCAAGGTCATTGGTGACCCGCCGGTATCGCCGGCTGTCATGGCGGGAACCTTTCTGGATGATGTCATTGAATTCTTGCAGCAGATGAAGGCAGCCGAGCCACAGCTATCCTGTCAGTTTCATCATCAAACACGACCCGGGCAAAATGATGCTGCCTACCATGACATGGCGGATCTGTTTGGCTTCACAACGGCAACAACCGCCTATCCCTATCAGTGCCATTTGTCCGGCGCGCATAATCATGTTGATTGTTTTATGGATTTTGCCAGCAAACTGAATCAGTTCTTCCATGGCGAACACCCGACGCGTAAAAGCTACTTTGATAGCAATACAACCATCACCGATATCTCCCCCGCCAGGACCATTTATACCGGGAACTACATCTTCAATACCAGGGGGTTAAAATACTTTATTCCTTTTGCCAGGCTCAAATTAAGAATGGCGGGGCCGGCGCTGGGACGCATCATCAAGGCAGAATTCGGAGATCGCTTTGTATCCGCCAACCTGCCCATGCTACACAAGCGCACCGTGGAAGATAGCGGTGTATCTGAATTCAGACCCGGCATTAACCGCACCCGGAACATAATCGACCTGTCCGGGGAGTTCGAGCGACAGTTCTTCGGTGACATCATGCTGTTCACGATGGAAAAGCTGACAAGCATGAGTTATCCATCAAAACCGGTTACGCAACAGGTGATAAGGCAGCAATTGGAAACCACAGAGAGGGAAATGCGACAACGTTATGCCGCCAAACAGCAGGAAATTCTACACAAGCTGGAGCACTTGAAATCCACGTTTAACGATCAGAATAAGTGGTGGAATACCACGGCGCAGATGGAACCGGCCATTCGTCATTTTACGGATTTTATTAATAACATTGAGCAGAATTTCGGGTCGGCTTCCCACTGTTACGAATTGATAGATTCCAAAGTCAACAGAAGCGAACGGCTTGACCAAATGCTCGAAGCCATCAAACAATACACTGCTGACCGGCAAGCCTGGACAAACACCCTTGGGGCACAAAAAGATCACTAACGGATTGATTTTAAGAAAAAAACACTCTGCTATTACGGCTCACAAGGTCTATGCGTATCCAGGCAGGTTACGCATCACCTCGCAGACTTGTGAATCTCAAACAGTGTCAGTCTGATTTCCCTTGAAGATTCTGCCTCCCTATTCCATCCTCTATTGAGAAATATCAAAAACTTCACTTTACACATCTACATATACTAAATACTCAAATCCCGTGGATTGAGGAAGTTCCCCAATTGGATAGCCGCATCGTGTGAAAGCATATGGATCAGAAGGCCACAGTTGAGCCCGGATTAGAAAATATCAGCAGGACATTTTCGCTCCAGAACCAGAAAGGCAGGTTTTCCAGCCTGTTTATTGATGCCGGCATGAAAAATCTTCGGCTGAGAGTGGTAAGCCCTGATGACGCTGTACTTTCCGATATAGTCATTCCCAGTAACAGTGATCTAAAGCTGCTCCTCGCACAGCATCATGATGAGTGGATGATTCCTTCAAATGTGGACCCGCAGCTTTTCATTACCGGAAAACTCGCAAGTGCCATCAAGGATACTTTTGGTTATGGCAAGGTCATGCTTCCTGCCGCCGTGTTCTGGCTGGCCGCAAGAGATCTGATCAGCCTGCCGGAAAATACTGCTGTAGAGTCCCTGGCGATGATCGATTTGTCCGCCTCAGGCTATCTTTTAATCGGTATTGATCGGACTGGAGAACTCAAGGAAGACCTGCTGCTGACAAACCCTCGTTGCGGTGCAGGATCAGGGATAAATCTTGACCGGGTCCTGCAGAAACTGGCGGTTGCCCATGAGGCGGTTGATGATTTGCTGGGTCACTACCTTGGGGACAAGGGGTCAGAGAAGCGTGACAAAGTACTTATCCGCACCGACCGTTGTGGCGTCTTTGCCTCCTCCGCCACGATTTCTGACAAAAATCAAGGCATCCCACTGGATGTGGCATTGGCAACAACCATGAAATCGGAAGTCCATAAGGTTTGTAAGAAACTCCCTGCAGGATTCCAGAAAGTCTATCTCACCGGGCGGATTTTCCGTTGGCAGTACATGAGGGATTGCGCCACGGATCTTCTGGCAGCGCAAGGGGTCCAGGAAATCAAGTTCGATAGTGAAAATACCTGGGTACTTGAGGCTATGCACAGCCTGGTTAAAAAAATCGGGCCTGAAAAACTGGTTCAGCCAGATGATCGCCTGGTGACCCAGAGTACGCCGGAAGAATACCCGGCTTTTTATCAATTGAAGTCTTGCTATGAGGCGAACGGCCAGTATCTACGTCTGCCGGATGTTCCTGTCCATCCACACGCCACCTCGATCCTGAAACATCGTCCTGTGATCATGGGACTTGATGTCGGCTCTTCCATGGCCAAAGTTGTCATCGCCGAGAGCGAAACTGAGGATATCGTATTTCAGGCAGCGTATAGCAATGCCGGGGACACCATCGAGACCGTCAAGCAAGTGTTCAATAATCTGCTTGATACCGGCATACAACAACTTCAGATAACCGGAATCGGTATCACCGGCTCGGCCCGTTACCAGGTCCAGCAGGCCCTGCTCCACATTTATCCTCAACTCAAAGATCGTATTTCGCTGCTGGTGGAGAACTACGCCCATGCCCGTGGTTCTATCGAACATGCGAGACGTCATATCCATCAACTCAAACAGCAAGGGGTCAGTGAAGTCAACGAAGATTTTTGTATCCTGATCGACATCGGCGGTGAGGACACCAAGATTTCCACCATCGCCCTGAAGGAAGCAGAACTTTTCGACAATGCAATGAACCTCAAGTGCTCAGCCGGCACGGGCAGTCTGATGGATACCCTCAGCGCCATGTTCAATATAGAAAATGTCGCGAAGGCCTGTGAGGAAGCCTACACGGCACCCCGCTCGTTTGCGATTAATGCTACCTGTGCCGTGTTTCTGATGGAGAATGCCAGAAAACTTCAGGCCCAGCGTGTTCCCGAGAATCAGATTCTTGCATCAGCGAACTGGGCCATTGTGGAGAACATGGCACGTACTTTGTGGAACCAATTAGACCTGCCTGCTAATACGGTGACCCTCCTGCATGGGCAAACCATGCTCTCAGAACCTTTGCCACTGGCAGTAACCCACCGCCTGCAAACCTATCTGGGGGGCCCAGTTTATGCACTCGTCCCGCCACAGCCAGGACACCGTGCTTGTATCGGATTAATCCGAACTCTGATGCAGGCTGCACCACCAGGCCATGTAGTTATCTCCCTGGATAAATTTATCACCACCCGTTTCGAAAAACGCATCATTCTCTGCAAGGGCGCCGCCTGTGGGGAACCCCTGGCCCGCTGCAATCGTTGTTCACTCAGTTGCCGGGGTGAGGATGGTTCCAGGGTCTCTTTTTCAGTAGGTGGCTGCACCGCCATTAATGAATTACTGGGACAGAAAGGTAAGGATAAGAAAAAGTTCAAACCCTCGCGAGATGCCTATAAGGAGATCTGGGAATTTATCGATAGCCATCATCCCAGAACTGATGATCCACGGCGACTGGTTATTCCACGCAGTTTTGCTGTTTCTGAATGGGCCTTTTTCCTTTCCCGAATCTTCGAAGGCCTGGAGATTCCTGTGCACATAGATAATGTGCGCAGCAGTGACCTGACTGACGCCCAACCTGACTTTAATATCGACAGCTGCGCCCCGCATATGGGAGCAGTGGGACAATTCCATCGGCTTGCTGCAGAACCCCACGGAATGATACTGGCATTGCAGATTGAATCCCTGCCAACCAACGGCAAGAGCCGTGGCCTGACCTGCACTACCAACCAGGGTGGAGTGGCGGTAGCGAGTAATCTCGCCAGGACAACCCATCCTCAAGCACGTTTTCATCTTACCCATTTGAATCTCGATCGACTGGAAGCCGATTATCTCTGTGACCAGCTATTCGAGCGACTGCAGCCGGTATTCAGCTTCTATGCCATCAGACCCACAGCAACAGAACTCTTGCAGGTAATTCAGGATGCACTTACTGATCATACGCGACTCCGTAGCGAGGTCGCTGATCTGGCTGCTGATCTGGCCGAAGAGGCTTTACTGGAAGATCGACAGGTAGCGCTTGTGATAGGACGTGAATATGTCCTGAATCCAGGGATATACGACAGTCATATCCAACGACTATTACGCGACAAACATGTAACAGCTATTCCTTCCTATGTCCTGGAATTGGAGTTGGATGAAGACTATAAGGATGTCTATTGGCGTAATCCGCATTTTATCCTCACCCTGTTGAATGCCGTTGCGCATCGACAACTGCATCAGCGATTACTCCATCCCCGTCTCAGTGAAATCTTTCGTGGCATCGAGGAGGATCCCGAGGCTCCCCTGCTGCCGGTAGTACAGATCTCCACCTTCAGTTGCGGCCCGGATAGCATCACATCCCATTACATCGCCGAGATCATGAAACAGCGGCCCTTCCTGCTTATACAATCAGACGCCATTATCAAGGAACTGGCGCATCTGGAAAACCGGGTAAACACCTACATCAAGCAGTTGGAACAAGGACTGCACCGCAAACTGCACATTGGAGGTGTAAGTTATTTTGAAATCCAAACCCTTGCCAACCTTTCAAGCCAGGAACCGCTGAACCGTGAACGGGATGTCATCTATTTCCCGACCCTGTCGGATACCCGGCCTTTGACTGCCGTATTTCGCGGTGCCGGATTCACCTGTCTCGACATCTATGATGATGAAACTTATGATCTACAGAAACTGGTCAGGGATGGCCGTAAGATCGTCGGTAATACAGTCTGCACACCACTGGCGAGTATGTATACCGATCTGGTTCGCGGCATAAATGAATTTGTTCGGCGAAAGAATAACAATGACCCCTTGGTTGCCGGAAAGCAACGACTGCTTTTTTTTGACACTCAGGGTACAGGCCCCTGTCGGCAGGGACAGTATCCCAATGTTCATAAGCTTGTATACTTTCAATCGGTACACGGCAACCTGACTGACAGTAGCGACGCAGGAATTTGCAATGCGCTACCTGGAGGCGGGATATTTCAATTTCTCATCGGCAAAGAAAATGAAGGCTATAACGCCGGATTCGAAGAGTGGATGCTTCTTCGATGTTATCAGGGAGCCATCCTTCAAGGCGTATTACATGCTCTGATGTTCAAAGGCGGAAGCTCCTGTCAAGATTATGAAGAATATCAACAATTCATTGCTGATTTCCGTAAACTGAAAAGGGAGATTTATCGACTTCTTGAATCGTATCACGGCCCCGGCAAGGCAGGCCGGAAATTATTGACCTTATTAAGTGAAAATAGTAAGGCCACAATCCTGCTAAAATATTTTCTCTACCGAATTCACGGGCGAGAGTTCAAGCGTCCACTCAGGCGCTTTATAGCCAGGTGGAGAATCCAACAACCCCTGTCTGATGAACTGCTAAAAATCTGGATCTCCGGTGAAGGTTACATGCGTATCGCGCAGTCAGAAGAAATCTTTCGCACCCTTTTGTCAATTCTTGGCTTCAGACGTTTTAATCTTCAGGTTTCACCTGTTATGACTTTTATGGAATATATCCTGGATGAACAGGAGTTAATTGAGCTTGCAATGCTCCAGACAAGGGAAGCTGCCGCCAAACGTGAGAACGATTCATCAATTGAAAAACATAACGCCAACAAACGCAAGAAACAAGATGACAAGCTGGAAAAGATTAAAAAATTGAGGTATGTGCTCCGGCATCTTCTCGCCGCCCCCCTGTATAAAGCAGCAAATCTACAAATGCCACCGACCAGTGTCGAAATGATAGACACATCAAAATCGTTGCTGCCAACGCTACGCCCCTTTGGAGAACTCGCACCCTACGTGGGTGAGGCGATTATTGAGTTACGGAAGGGAGTGGATCTGTTTCTTAATGTTGGTCCAAACGGTTGCATGGTCTCTTCCATGGGCGAGGTACTCACACCCAGTATCATGCAGGCAAGAGATAGCAAATCGGGTCGGATACAGAATCTTTTTTCTGCGGATGGAGACGTCAACCACGAACTTTTGACCATGGCCGTTTTGAAAACCATGGGACCGGAACGCTTTTATCAGCTACTGCCCTCGTCCGGGAGGGTCTGATTCATTGCAGTCTACGATTTGCGGATTGTATTTTTACTGAGCAGCATTAGAAAAATCAACTCAAGAAAATCAGTCAGGAACTGGTTCCAGCAGATGGATTTCCCAGATCAAGCAACCGGACATAAGTGGTATCATTATACGTACGAATGACTCCCGGCTATGTATTACATATATATTGTCATTCCACTGCACCAGAACCCGAGACTGAAATTTGCGTGGGCATAGCACTTTATATGGCTGACTGAAATATTGAATATACGCATGGGTACTCCGCCAGCACACAGACCGAGGAAAAGGCTTGGTCAGTACCTCTCCCCCACTCTGATTTTCCACGTTAATCAGGGAGTTATCCGGGGGCATAACTCGCTCGATGCCACTTTTAGAGACAGTTATTACATACCAAGGATGACTCTATCTTATTGATATTCACATATTTTTTTTGGACGGATTCATAATTTCGGAAGTACTAATGCAGAATGATAATTTATGGTATCTAGGGTAGAAGTAATAATGTGGCCGATAGTCTGCTTACGGCTGCGGACATTTACGGCTCATCTCTGAACTTTCCCTAGTCTTTACTTATTTTTTACGCCATCTTCGTAATGGTGCGGCGGAAGCGCATAAGTGCAAGGCCGAATAAGGCCGTACCGATAATTGCAATAGAAACAAATTGCGGCCAAACCGCGTCGAGGCCTGCACCACGATACAGGATCTCTTGAGCAAGGATGACAAAATGTGTGTTGGGCGCACCCAGCATGAGGAACTGTACCGCCTCCGGCATACTCTCGCGTGGGGTCATGGCGCCGGACAGGTTCTGCAAAGGCAACAAGACTAACACCATCAGCAATCCAAACTGCGGCATGGAGCGTGCAATCGTGGCAAGAAAAATGCCCAGCGAACTAGCTGCGAAAAGATGCAGCGCAGCACCGGCGAAAAACAAACCGACAGAACCCTGGATAGGAACCGCCAGGAGTCCACTTACGATGAACTGCAGTGAAAAAGCTGATGCAATCAGTACGACCACAATCATAGCCCAGATTTTACTACTCATAATCTCGAAAGGTGTCACGGGCATCACAAGCAGATGCTCTATTGTTCCATGCTCACGTTCTCGGATCAATGCAGCGCCCGTGAGCACAATGGACAGCATGGTGATGTTGTTGACAATCTGCATCACCGCACCGAACCAAGACTTGTTCATTTCGGAGTTGAAGCGGACTCGTAGTGCAAGATCGACCGGAAGCACCGTTTCCGCACGATACCGACGAGCGAAATCGCTTACCTGACCGTTGACGATCGCCTGAACGTAGCGGCTGCCGGAAAACGCCTGACTCATACGGGTCGCATCCACATTGAGCTGGATAGCGGGGATGCGTCCAGCAAGTACGTCCCGCTGGAAACCGGACGGGATATATAGCGCAAAGGTATCAAGTCCGGCATCCATTCGCGCGTCCATCTCACCATGAGTAATTACCGTGGGCGGGAGAAAATACGGTGGATAAAAAGCATCGGTGATGCGTTGCGAAAGCGGCGATCGATCCTCGTCAACAATAGCGATGGATGCCTTACGAAGGGTCTCCGGCATCGCCTGGGCACCGGTGTAAACCGAAAATGTGAAAGCATAGGCCACGAGAACCAGCATGATAGGGTCGCGCACCAGGCTGCGCAGTTCCTTGACGCCGAGGTGAATGATGTTACGCACGCTCTGCATGACTACCGCTCCTGTTTGCGAAGAAGCAACGCGCCGAGTCCAATGAGCACGGGCACAGCAATCAACAGTGGCACGAATGACGCCTGTAGGTCCCCGAATTCCAATCCCTTGGCAAAAGTGCCGCGCGAGATGTCCAGGAAATGAGTGGTCGGATAGATCTCACCGATAAAACGTCCTGCTCCTTGCAAGGAAGATACGGGATCGATCAGCCCGGAGAACTGAATGGCCGGCAAAATGGTCAGCAAGGCTGTGCCGAACATGGCAGCAACCTGGCTTCGCATGAAGGCCGAGATCACCAAGCCAATGGCAGTGGCAGCTATCACGTACAACAGCGCGGCCACCGCCAGCGCCAGAAAGCTACCCTTAAGCGGTACGCCAAACAAGAAGATCGCTAACGCCGTGAGCAACAGGAAACTGACCATAGAAAGTACGACGTAGGGGATCTGCTTGCCGAGGAGAAATTCCAACGGTCTTACCGGTGTAACATAGAAATTGACCATGGAACCCAGTTCCTTCTCACGCACCACCGACAAGGTGCTGAGCATGGCCGGGATCAGCATCAGCATCAGAGGGATCGCCGCCGGCACCATAGCCGGCAGGCTTTTCACGTCCGGATTGTAGCGAAACCGTGTCTCGATACTTACCAGGCCTGCCTTGGCTCCTGCCACGTTCGACTCCCGTGCCCGCGCCGCGAGCCAATGCTGATGCATGCCCTGAACGTAACCGCTGACCATCTCAGCACGTTGCGGCATCGCGCCATCGATCCATGCGCCGATCTGCACGGGATCGCCACGAGCGATGTCGCGCGCAAAGCCGGGGGGGATCTCTAGAGCCAGACTGAGCTTACCTGCTCGCATGCGCTGATCCAGATCGGCATAGCTGCTGATGGGTGGACGCTCGATGAAGTAACGCGAACCCGCCAGATTGAGTGTATAGTCGCGGCTTACGGTTGTCTGATCGAAGTCGAGTACCGCAAAACTAAGATCTTCTACGTCCAGGCTGATGCCGTAACCCAGCACGAGCATTAGGATAGCACTGCCGAGTGTAGCTAGCATCAGGCGGATCGGGTCGCGTCGCAATTCCAGTGCCTCGCGCCGGGTATAACTTAGCAGGCGGCGCAGATGGAATGATTCTGTCAAATGGGCGGCAGGGACTGAAGTGGCGGCTTCCGTTTCCAGTGCGGCGGACAATTGTCTCTTATCTGTTGCTTCCTTCGCTTTCGGCTCTCCTTTGGCAACCTCCTCCTGAAGGCAGGTGATGAAAGCCTCTTCGAGATTGTTCACCTGGCGGCTTGCCACGATCGTGGCCGGTTCATCAGTCATCAGTACACGGCCTGCGTGCATGAGTGAAATCCGATCGCAGCGCGCGGCTTCATTCATAAGATGGGTCGAAATGAAGATGGTGACATTGTCGCTGCGTGCCAGCTCGATTAGCACTTTCCAGAAATCATCACGCGCTACAGGATCAACACCTGAGGTGGGCTCATCCAGAATCAATATCTCAGGGCCGTGGATCATGGCGACAGCGAGCGACAAACGCTGGCGTTTACCAAGAGGCAAGGCGTCAGGGAAATGATCCATGATCTCGGCAAGACCAAAACGCTGCCCCATTTCCTGTACTCGAGAAGCGATGCGCTCTTCTGGCATACCAAAGAGTCGCGCATGTAGTACCAGATTCTGACGCACAGTAAGCTCGCCAAAGAGAGAGAAGGATTGGGTCATGTACCCGACGCGGCGGCGAGTGGCGATGTCATGTGGATCAAGCGGATGGCCGAACAGCCAGGCCTGCCCCTCACTAGGCGGCAGCAAGCCAGTGAGCATCTTCATGGTAGTCGTTTTGCCGCAACCGTTAGAACCGACGAAGCCGAATATCTCGCCTCGCCGGACGCGAAAACTGACGCGATCAACTGCCGTGAAAGTGCCAAAGCGCATGGTGAGATCGCGCGCTTCTATTGCAACTTCTGTCTCATCGGCCGGGCGGTGTTGGATCGCCACGGGCTCGTAGCCTTCCCGCTGTGCGGCCGGTAGCAGTTTGATGAAGGCCTCATCGAGTGTGCTGCTGCCTGTGCGCGACAGGAGTTCTTCTGGTGTCCCAGCCGCGAGCACCGCGCCTTTATTCATGGCAACGAGCCAGTCAAAGCGCGCGGCCTCCTCCATGTAGGCAGTAGCAACCAGCACGCTCATGCCGGGACGGCTGGCGCGGATGCGTTCAATGAGTTCCCAGAACTGCCTTCTTGACAGAGGGTCAACCCCTGTCGTGGGTTCGTCGAGAATCAAAAAGTCAGGATCATGGATGAGTGCACAACACAGTCCGAGCTTCTGCTTCATACCGCCTGATAATTTGCCGACGGGTCGGTCAGCGAAGGGTGCAAGGCCGGTTGCATCGAGCAGTTCGCCAATACGCCGTTCACGCTCCGGTCGGGCATGACCGAACAGACGGCCGAAGAAGTCCACATTTTCGAATACGGAAAGTGTTGGATAAAGGTTCCTGCCTAGTCCCTGCGGCATGTAGGCAATACGGGGACAGATTGTCCCCCTGTGATGTGCGTCGGTCATATCACCATCCAGGACCTCAATATCCCCACCCTGGATCTGACGCGCACCGGAGACCAGTGCCAAAAAGCTTGATTTGCCAACGCCATCGGGTCCGATCAGACCCGCCATGCAGCCAGACGGAATGTCCAGACTGATACCGTTGAGCGCCTGGACCTTTCCATAATGTAATGTGACATCCCGTAAGCGGGCAACCGGCGCAGCATCAGTACTTATGCCGGTTCGTTCCGAAGAACTTTGGTTCATTGTGGCAACCTAACCTGCAAGTGAGGGGGCCAATCTGTATTTTGATCGATACGCACATAGGCCATACCGGGTAACCCCGTCTTGACATGAGGCAAGTACTGACGAAGCAGATCCGAATCGATCCGCGCCTTGATGCGAAACATGAGTTTCTGACGCTCTTCTGTTGTTTCCACGGTTTTAGGTGTAAATTGCGCGACATCTGATACGAAGGATATTTTCGCCGGGATCACATATTGCGGGGCAGCATCGAGCACAATCCGCGCCTCGGCTCCCAGAGCAACCCACCCGGTTTGTTCCGTGGGTAGAAAAAATGTCATGTAGACATCCGTGAGATCGACCATGTTGAGGACGACACCTCCCGCAGAGATCACCTCGCCGGGTTGTGCTACCCGATACTGAATTCGTCCGTCGCGTGGTGATTTCAGCACACTATCATCGATTTCCGCCTTGATACGCTGAATTGTGGCGCGGGCTGCCTCAACCGCTGACTGTGCGGCAATGACCTGCGATTTGGTATTGGCTAATGCGGCCTCGGCAGCGGCAACCTGCGCCTGTGCTGCACTGACAGCTGCTTTCGCACTTTCGAACCGGGCACGGTCTTCGTCCCGCCTCTGCTTGGTTGCCGTACCTTTAGTTGCCAGTTCCTCGGTACGCACTACCTGTTTCTGTGCAGCATCGCGTTCGGCCTTTCGTTGCAAGACTACTGCATGCGCGGCATTGAGTTCCGCCTCGCGCTGATTTACCTGGCTTTGTGCTGTCTCAATACCAATAAGTGCACGTTGTAACTGAGCTTCGGCTTCACGGAGTTGTGCATCCAGCACAGCTGTGTCCATCCGCGCAAGCACGTCACCTGAACTGACAAAGTCACCCTCGTTGACGAGAATCTGGTTAATCCGGCCCGAAGTCTTGGCGGCAATATCAATCTCCACGGCCTCAAGCCGGCCATTGCTTCCTGCAAATCCCTGCGGCAATCCCTCAGGTTGAAATTTCTGCCAGATAAAAAAGGCAACGGCACAGAGTAGACCGATGACAATTATTAGAATCAGTCGTTTTTGGTTCGAATGCGTCATAATTTGTCCTGCAAATCCTAAAGAGTTTTTATTAGTGAATTTTGTTGAATAATCTTCTCATGCGTGAGATTGGCGTTTTAATTTACACAGACATTTTTTGTGTGTATTTCCTCATTGATAAGGGTGACATGGCCTTGCCAGATTGCAGTTTTAATCATAGCACCATGACGATTTGGCTTCTGATAGCGTGAGATATACAGTTTGATTCAGCTCAATAATACTTATTGAGGGACTCGAAAAGTATCAAGACATCAGGATAATTATCCAATAAGAGAACAAGAATAATGTCCACTAATAATTCTAATTCATCATGTGTTGCATGCTCATGCAGTATCGTTTTGTTACTCATATGCACCGTAGCCAGTGCTTCTGAACACCCATCAGAAACGGCCGAAATCGGGATAGATCAACAGACAAATAATGGTATGAATGCAGAGACAAGTGACATACCCATAAAACAAGGCAGTTTTCCAGGTGGCGATGTATTCGTCCCTCTCATCGCTGCACCGAAAGAACCTCAGTTCTTCGCAAGCTACATAAAGCTCGATAATCAGAACACCAATAACCTGGCCCTGGTGGGACTTGGGGATACCTTTGGACTTTATCGCTGGGAAGATAATGGGCTGGGTGATGGATGGCAACTGAGTTTCTTTGGCGCTTTCTTTTCCCAGTTCAATATGGATGCTTCTTCAAATGATTTACTTAACACCGACTATCAAGTCGGATTTCCGTTTACTTACCGACAAGGATCTTTCTCTGCCCGGTTACGTTTGTATCATCAAAGCTCTCACTTGGGTGACGAATTATTGCTGGGAAATAATCCACCACCACGAATCAATTTAAGTGTAGAAGTTGTGGATGCGCTGTTGTCATACGAGTGGCGTAATTGGCGGAGTTATGGTGGACTATCATATATCTTACGTCATGACCCGGAAGAGTTTGACCCTTGGGGCGCACAAGCCGGTGTCGAGTACAGGAGTCCGGTTAACGTCCTCGGTGCAAATCAATTCCTTGGAGGGCTTGATATAGAATCATTCGAAGAGATCAATTGGAAAGCTGCTGTGAGCCTCAAAATAGGGCTTGCCTATGGTCGACAACTACAGGGAGAGAAAGGCATACGCTTTATGCTAGAAGTCTATGATGGACCTGCGCCATTTGGCCAATTTTATATTCGCGAGATAACCTATTACGGCCTTGGTATTTATTTCGACATTTAAAATAGCTATAGCTACATATAAACTAAATGAATTACTTGATCATTAGTATTGGATTACTGCTCATCTTTTCAAGCTCAGGATGCGCCCCTTTACCACGCAACCCCGTCCCGCTAGCTGATCAAGAATCCGCCGAAATCCCGGGCATGAGTGAGATTCGTGCAATATCGGGATTGGATAATCAAAAATTCGAGGAAGACATTCTATACTCTGACCACCAATATCGGAGCTATCGGAGTCTGACTGACACTGAGAAATTAGTACAAAATCTGCTTGTTCTTTCTGGTGGTGCTGACAATGGGGCCTTTGGAGCGGGATTCTTAAATGGTTGGAGTCGTGCCGGTACGCGGCCTGAGTTTAAAATCGTTACAGGAGTAAGTACGGGCGCACTTATCGCACCGTTTGCCTTCCTGGGATCTGACCATGACGAAGAATTGAAAGATGCATTCACCACAATTAACGCTCGTGACATTTATACTCGACGTGGTTTCATAAGCGCGCTTTGGGATGAGGCCTTTGTAGATACGGAACCATTGGTGAAATTGATCGAACGCTATTGTAATGAGTCGCTCTTGTCAAAAGTCGCAAGGGAGCATGACAAGGGTAGAAGACTCTGGATTGCTACCGTCAACCTTGATGCAGACAGACTGGTTATCTGGAACATGGGCGCAATTGCAAAAAGCAGCCATCCAGATGCCTTAAAGCTTTTTCGTCAAGTCATTCTTGCTTCAAGTTCCATTCCAGGCGTATTCCCGCCGGTATTAATTGATGTAAAAGTCAAAGGGAAACCTTTTGATGAAATGCATGTCGATGGCGGCGTGAAAGCACAACTGTTTGTGACCGCAGAAACTTTAAATCTAAAAAGACTAAAGACGCATTATATAGAGAAGATACCTGCACGGCCTGAGTGGCGTATTTTTATTATTAGAAATAGTCAAGTCGGTCCTGAACCGCAACAAGTTCCTCGTAAAGTTTCAAATATCACAAGAAAAGCTTTTTCATCATTGCTCAAGTCAAATGGCCGAAGCGACTTAGAACGAATATATCGATTGGCAAAAGAAAATGAACTTGACTTCAACTGGATTTCCCTACCAACAGCATATAAACCAGAAACACAGACACCTTTCGACAAAGCCGAGATGAACAGAATGTTTAATCTTGGCTATGAACTCGGTTTAAAAGGGAATTCCTGGCGCAAACAACCGCCAGGACTTGGTCAGAATTGAGTTTGCAGCGAACGTCTGCTTTGGGTTGCGGGTTCAATTGATCAACATAACACATTGGTCAAATCACAAAGAACCGTTGTGAATATCGATGCGACTTGCGATCGCTCAACACGGAAACCTAACGTGGTGATATCATTGGCCTTAACTACTTAGCCAACTGATACCTGACTGAAATATTGAATAAACGCATGGATAACCCGCCAGTACACAGACCAAGAAAACGCTTCGGCCAGAATTTTCTGCATGACCCGCAGATCATTCAACGCATTGTTGCCAGCATCCGCCCCCGTAACGGGCAATGCATGGTTGAAATCGGACCGGGGGAAGGCGCTTTAACGCGCGAGTTATTGCCAATCCTCGGTCAGCTCAATGTGGTAGAACTGGATCGGGATCTGATCCCGCGGCTGGAAGCGATCTGTGCCTCTCTGGGGGACTTACGCATCCACCAGGCGGATGCCCTGAAGTTTGACTTTTGCCAGCTCAGCCCCGGTCCCGCCCAACTGCGGGTGGTAGGCAACCTGCCCTATAACATCTCCACGCCATTATTGTTCCATCTACTAGAGATGAGCCATTGCATCCAGGACATGCACTTTATGCTGCAAAAAGAAGTGGTAGAGCGAATTACCGCCAAACCCGGCAGTGGTCAGTATGGACGACTGAGTGTCATGATGCAGTATTACTGCGAAACAGCAATGTTGTTTACGGTCGGTCCCGGGGCCTTTCGCCCCGCACCGAAAGTTGACTCCGCCGTGGTACGCCTGGTCCCTCATCGGCAGTCACCGGTCGACGTCGATGCGTCACAGTTATCCCAACTGGTAACTCGTGCCTTCGGGCAGCGACGCAAGACCTTGCGCAACAACCTCAAAGGCTTGCTCGACGCGGAGGAAATTGCAGCGCTTGGGATTGATCCCGGGATACGCCCGGAACGCCTCAGTCTGGAGGATTTTGCCCGCCTGACCCTCGCCATCAAACCGGCAACCGGGTGAACATCGCCATGGACCAGGAAGTGCTGACCTGTGCCGCCCTGCCAGCAAATGCCCTGCAACAACTGCTGGCGCCCTATGAGCTCGAGGTGGTGTGGTGTGATGATGACACCCCATTACCGGGCAGTTTCTGGGGGGATCCGGAGGCCGGTTTGATCGCCAACCGGCTGTATGTCCGCCCCATTACCCCGGTCCAATCGGCACTGCATGAGGCCTGTCATTACATCTGCATGGATGCGGCACGCCGTCGCAACTTAGATACTGATGCCGGCGGTGGTTATGATGAAGAAAACGGGGTGTGTTACCTGCAAATCCTTTTAGCTGACCATTTAGCCGGCATGACCGCAGCCCGTATGATGCAGGACATGGATAGCTGGGGTTACAGTTTCCGGCTCGGTTCAACCCGGGCATGGTTTGAACAGGATGCCGAAGATGCACGTGCCTGGTTGCGGCATCATCATCTGCTTGATCAGAACGGACAAATCAGCTGGCACTGCCGTAAAAGCTAGCCACCCCGGGGCGAATCAAAAAGGAATTTCACCTCCACCGTGGGCACGATCGATCCGACATGTTATCCTATTCGCCAGCGTAACTTTTTGTATGAATGCATGCCGATGCTGATCTGGTAAGGGACATGATGATTGACGAACAAATGTACAATATTCAGGTTGATGTAGAAACCCAGTACATTCCGGAACAGTCTGATCCGGAGCAGGATCGTTATGTCTTTTCCTATACCATTACGATTCGTAATGAAGGCAGTGTGCCTGCCAAATTACTGACGCGTCACTGGATCATCACCAATGCCGACGGCAAAACCCAGGAAGTTCGGGGGGAAGGTGTAGTGGGTGAGCAGCCACATCTCAAACCGGGTGACGGATTCCGCTATACCAGTGGCACTGTGCTGGAGACCCCGGTTGGCAGCATGCAGGGCAGCTACCAGATGCTGGCGGATGACGGGGTCAAATTTGAAGCCGACATTGCTCCCTTTACGCTCTCCATGCCGCACACCATTCATTAACAGTTTGATGATAACGGCGCCATCCGGCGTTACGCATCAGCTCAAAGTACTCATTTACTACCGGGTAAACTCCGTTTATTCGCTGATTTGTACCTCGCCTGGCATCCAGCGAAGATTTTTTCAACTAATTGTCAGGCTAAAAGTGACATAACAAGTTGGTGGAGGTGTTGCGCTACCCCGCGTCTCACCCCGATAATAAAATCCATGGCAATCTATGCAATTGGTGATCTGCAAGGCTGTTACGACGCTCTGCAGCGCCTTCTGGACAAACTGCGTTTTGATCCGGCCCGGGACAAACTCTGGCTGGCCGGGGACCTCGTTAACCGGGGTCCGGATTCACTCGCCAGCCTGCGGTTTGTTAAATCCCTGGGTGACAGGGCGATTACGGTTCTCGGTAATCACGACCTGCATTTGCTCGCCATTGCCGCCGATCACAAGACCACCAAGGATGTCGG
>JBECLA010000016.1:0-17607 GCA_040235565.1 Thiohalomonadales bacterium
CCCGAGTATGACGTCACGATCACTCTGGAACCTGACCCCGCAAATGGCACGCATTACGTAGCGGGTGAAACACCGCAAGTTGTCGTAACACTGACAGGCGGTGCAAACGCGGTGGTTTACAACGCCAATCAGGACACCGAAGGGGACACGGATGGAAACTTGTCCACGGCAAATCTGTATGTTTATGGTCCAAGGTCTGATGCGGTACCGGTATTAACCACCAACTCAACCACCGATGGTGGTGCACAGCAGGGACATAGCCTGTTCCTGGCAGATACCGGTGGCGTACCCACTGCTGATGGACGAGTGGCAACTGATGCCACCGCCTACAGGTATAACCTGCAGGATGTTGCTCTCGTGGAAGCAGGTACCTATATGGTCCGCTTTGAGGGTCTCGACTATGACACGCCGGGAGCACCCAGTGTTCCTGAATATGTGACTGCTTCGAGTGGCGTCATCACCTTCCAGGTCGGTACCGCCGATGAGCAGCATAAAGTTGCCGGTGATGCCTGTACCAATTGTCATGGTGCGACCATCATGCATCTGGAAGGCGCCCATCCGCACCATCAGCCGTTTAATACCGATGGCTGCCTGGGCTGCCATGACAAGTCTGGTAATTATGCGGACTACATCGGTAACCGGGTCCATGCAGTGCATTCCGCCAGTGCAACCGGTGACCTGCATCTGACCGGTGGCTTGCCCCGCAACTGGTCACATGTAACTTTCCCGCAGGAGCCCAACAACTGCACCATCTGCCACACGGATACCGAGACAGATACGCCAGTCTGGCGCAATCCGCATGAAGTGGCCTGTGGCGGTTGCCATGGTACTGTTGTCGACCCGGATCCGCTTGACTTCCCGGATGTTGATCCGGCACAACTCGAGAAGGAAGCCGCTGCCGCTTTACACATGGAGTTGATGGGCGGGACCTTTGATGTCACTACCCTTGATGTGACACGACAATGCATCGTCTGTCATGGGGAGGACAGGATCGCGGATCTCTATGACACACACCATCTCGTTCTGTTCCCGCCACCGGTGGAACCGGAACCCTGATTCGGGATGGAATGAAACGTCATTTCTCGACCAGTTCGGGCTATCACCCCCGCTTCGGCGGGGGTTTTTTTATTCAATGATTTTGGGAACGTTGATCGAACTGTGAATAGTGACAAACCGTGTTAACAGTTTTTTGCATCGCTAACAACAAATTTGTTTGAATCAAGGTTTGTTACAAAATTCATACAGGGATGGTTTGCCCAAGATCCGGTATCTCTGCCCTGATATCCATCCCCGGTAAAATACGCTGCAACACTTTTTTTGCCTCGGGTTCACCATGTACAAGGTATGTGTGTGGTTTTGGATGATGAAATGCGCCGATCCAGTCCAGCAACTGTTGTTGGCCGGCATGGGCAGAGAAACCACCGAGCGTATGTATCGTGGCATTGACCACCACCTCTTCACCCGCCACACGCAGGCGTTTCGCACCATCCACCAGGGCACGCCCGGGTGTTCCGATGGCCTGATAACCGACAATAATCACATGCGCATTCCGGCGCCAGAGGTTGTGTTTCAGATGATGCCGAATCCGACCGCCGTTACACATCCCGCTGCCGGCAATAATGATGGCCCCGTCAGTTATCTTGTTAATAGCGATGGATTCCTCCGTGGTACGCGAATACCGCAGTACCGGCAGAAAGGTATGCAATGACGCCGAGCGGGCCTGGCGTAATGCCGTTTTATCTTCATAATTGAAGACATCCTGATAACGGTGATAGACCTCGGTTGTGGCGATCGCCATCGGGCTGTCCAGATATACTGCCTGATGATTGAGTATACCTTCCTGATAAAATTCACCCAGCCGAAAGATGATTTCCTGGGTTCGGCCAACTGCAAACGCGGGAATCAGGACATTACCGCCGCTTTCCGTTGCTTCAAGGATAATGCTACGAAATTCATCCAGGGTTGCTTCCATGGAACGATGATTGCGATCGCCGTAAGTGGACTCCATAATCAAGACATCCGCTTTCTCCAGCCTGACGGGATCCCTGAGTAACGCCGCACAACTGTTTCCGAGATCACCGGAGAACACCAGCCGTCTGGGTTTGCCTTGTTCGGTGATAGTCAGCTCAACGATTGCGGAACCCAGAATGTGGCCTGCGTCCAGATACCGAAGCTGCACGCCGTGTTGGATTTCCTGCGGTGTTGCATAAGACAGACCTTCACATAGCTTCAAGGTGCGTTCTACATCTTCAATCGTATATAAGGGTTCAATTTCTTCCTTCCCGGCGCGTCTGCGACGTTTGTTTTCCCATTCGGCATCACGCATACTGAGAAATGCCGAATCCTTCAGCATGATCTCCAGCAGATCACATGTCGGCATTGTCATGTAAATCGGTCCTTTGAATCCGTCGTTAACCAGCTTGGGGAGGCGTCCTGAATGATCCAGATGGGCATGCGACAGTATGACAGCATCAATTGTTTTCGGATCAAAAGGAAAAGGCGCTTCATTGCCCTTTTCCTCTTCGTAACTCCCCTGTATGAGTCCGCACTCGAGTAGAATTCTCTTCCCACCTGTCTCAAGCAGGTACAGCGATCCCGTGACCCCGGTAATCGCGCCATAAAACGTTAATGTGGCCATAATCTTTCTTGATTAATTTCCAGTGTGAATCAATTCAATATATCGAGATCAATGCAAGACAGAAAACGCCTGCCTGGCAAAGCGAATGCGATCATCAATGTCAGCCAGGATTGCTTGCGCCTGTTTAACCCGGTTTAACCTGGGCAGCAACCCGGCATGGTTTGCAATTTGAATATTCAATCCCGGCCGGGCATTTATTTCCAGAATCAGCGGGCCAAGATCCCTGTCCAGTACGATATCAACACCCTGGTAACCGAGACCTGTCAACTCATAACAGCTCGCGGCCAGATACAGCAATTTATCCCAATGCGGCACTTCAACGTCCATCACATTATTACCGGTATCGGGATGTTCCGTGACGATCTTATTGCTCAAGACGGCAGTCAGTGTTTTGCCCGTGGCAATGTCGATCCCGGCACCGATGGCGCCCTGGTGCAAATTAGCCCTGCCATCTGACAAACGCGTCGGTAATCGCACCATTGCCATAACGGGAACACCAAGAAAGACGACAATGCGTATATCCGGAATTCCCTGGAAACTGATATGCTCAAAAACCGGATCGAATTTAACCCGGTATTCGATCAGCGCCTTGTCAGGCTGCCCGCCGAGACTGTAAATACCGCTCATGACGTTGGAGATATGATGACGCAGCGCAACGATATCAACAAGCTGGCCATTGGCCTTCCGATACATGCCCTTATGCTTGCCCACAATGACGATGATGCCGTCACCGCCACTGCCGTGTGCAGGTTTAATGACAAAATCCGCGTAATTTTCCAGTATCTCAGGTAAATCAGCGAGTTGCCTTTCAAATTCGATGACGGCATACAGATCCGGAATATCGATCCTCGCTTGTCGTGCTAATTGCTTGGTTTTCAGCTTGTCATCCACCAGTGGATAAAGCTTGCGTTGATTGTAAACCAGCGTGTATTCACAATTACGCTGGTTGATACCCAGCACACCTGCCTGACGCAACTGTTGAAGCAGTTTAAACATCGCTCTTGCTATCCGCCAATGCTCTGAAACGCCTGATTTCCAGTAATCGCAGCCCGGAATAACGTCCCAGTAACAAGGTAATTGCCAGAATAACCAGCAATAATTCCGGAAACACAAACAGAACATGTTCAAGATAGACGTTGCTCATAAAAAGAAATGCAATGGCGGCTACCAGCAAGCTTCCAATACCCTGTTGGATTGCCTCGGTTGCCCCGCGTTCTTCCCATACAATCGACATGCGCTCAATCGTCATGGTCATAATGACCATCGGGAACAAGGCGACGGACAGGCCTCTTTCCAGTCCGAGTTTATGACTGAGAATACTGATCGCCGCCATCAAAAGAATAACGATAATCAAGACCGCGCCGAGTCTCGGTACTAACAAAAGTTTAAGTTGTTCCAGATAAAAACGGATTGCCAGACCAGACGCAATCACGATACAAAACAGCATAACCCCCCAGATCAATTGTGTTTCCCTGAATGAAAGCGCAATTAATACAGGCATAAACGTACCAAACGTTTTTACTCCGACGACATTTCGAAGAATAACCAGCAGGAATGCGCCAAGCGGTATCGTAAGTAAAATGCGATAAACTTCCTGATTTTGGACCGGCAAACTGAAAAGCGAAAAAGACAACAGTTGCGGACTTATAATTTCACCTCTCAGGGTAGCGGCCTGCAGACTGCTTTGCGTGCTTTTTCGTACAGAAATTCTCAAGCCCTGCTTGCGTGCGCCTTTTACATGCAGTATCTCATCTTTACCATACCAGATCGGGATAAATGATTCCGGTTCAACCTGTTGGCCGGTATCAGGATTTATGTACCACCAACGCAACTCCTTGTGTATTTGTAACCAGGTGCTGAACCGGGCGTCACGCGTGGTGGTATCGAGATCGATACCATGTACAACACGTGCTGGTATATCTATCAGGTTGAGAACCAGAATCGCAGCATCGATTCGTTTTTCCAGATCAGGTTTACTGCCTAACAATAAAGCCGCATTGCTATTTTGTTCCGCAAGACTGAGTTGCTGCATCAGCTGGGCGACCAATGTATCCGTATCCGCTGAATGAACACGTATATCCGCTATTAAACCTTCCGCCGCAGCCTTCGTAACATCATCCAGCTCAAACTGTTCAACTTTTGGGGTCTTTATTGATGCAGGTTGTTGTGCAGAAGTTAATTTCTGAATTGCAGCGCGATAATAGAGACCCTGGATGCCACTACTTTCACGTTTTGACCAGATTGCCCGTCTATTTCCCTTTTTCCGGATGGTGGTCAGTCCAAAACCACGTGAAACAAAGTTTTCGTCAACGATGGTGTACGGATGCACGTTGCTGGGAATATATATCTCGATTTTCACCGGGCCACCCTTGCCCTGAAATTGCACCTTGAACTCGATTTCCCACAAATCACTTATCGCTTCCGGATGAAATGAGAATCCCAGGACCAGCCATTTGAATATCGCGATAACAAGTCCAATGCTGGTTAATGTGCCAACAAGCCAGAATAAATGACGTTTATCCATTAACCGTTAATCCATTTTACATGCAGGTTTACGTGTAAAGGTTTCACCGGGATCAACAAGGAAATCTTCCTGTAAAAATTGCCGCCCCACCAGAACCTGATAATTCAGACCACTGCGATCAATCAGGGTAAATTCGGTTTCTTTATAGGTATTAGCCAGACAAAGGCCAAGCTTCACAACCGGTCGTTCCTGCGTTTCGCCATAATGACGTTTGATTTTGGCTATGCGAACAACCGGTTGTTCCAGTTCAGTCGTTTCACCTTGATAATTAACAACCGTGAACTTTACCCACTGCTTGCCATCCCGTTTAAAAAAATTGTAACACCTGCAGTTCAAGGAGGATGTTTTTGCGCCGCTATCAATTTTTGCTTTGACAACCAGATCTCCAGGATGGATGGTAACCTTTTCTACCCAACCAACCACCTCCTTGGCTTGAATCGTTCCCGCCAATATGAGCGAAAGTAAACTGATAAAAATGAGATGTATAGACTTCCTCATGAACAGGCACCTCTGTAACTGGCTAATACACAAGCATCAGTAAAATATTTTATTGTATGTCAATGATATGTTGACCTGATAAGCTTGCAACAAATATTAGCTTGTTCGTAACTGCATTTCCTCCGCTACAAAATACCAAAAACCAACTCGCTTTTTTAGAGTTTGCCATGCCGAAATACCATAGCAGGCAGGTAAACCTTTCAAACCGGTACCCACAATAACGCTGTATCAAGTACTACCGAATAACCGGACTGCGGACAGCCTCATGTCGATTCACCTTGGCGAACCATCGCACTGGTTAGATTAATTTTCGAGAAATTCGCTCTAAACTATTTATTTTGTTATAGTTTTTGCAACGTTTTTTCGTCTATTTACTCGCATCCACGTAAAATATCGCTAGAATATAAGTTATGGATGGTTTGGATAATTATCAGCTTGGCCAGACAGATGAAATACTGCGTGTCACTTCACGCGATGACTGCCAGGACCTCTCCCTTGCCCTGGCACGTCAGGCCAAGCGAACACTGGCGATTTTCAGTCATGACCTCGAGCCTTCAATTTATAACTCCGTTGGCTTCTACGAAGCAGCACGAAATGTCATTGGTAACGATCCCAATGCGATGATCCGCATTCTGGTTTACGATATCAGTCAAACTATTATCAGAGGCCACCGACTGCTTGAACTCAGCCAACGACTTTCCAGTCGGGTACAGATCCGCAAATTACCCCGCAAATATCATCATGCTTTTCTTGTTGCTGATGATATTGGGGTACTGGATCGTCGTCGCGCCGAGCGCCATGAAGCAACTGCCAATTTTAATTCCCCCGGCTGGGCCAATAACCTGCTGCATTTCTTTAACGGCGCATGGGAGCAGAGTTCTCGCACCTCCGAAGTGCATGCGCTTAATATCTAATCACCAGCCGCACAAGATATCGAAAAAAATAGCTGATGGCTTCAGAATTCGAATTGCAGCATGATCTTATCCACCTGAATCACGCTGCAGTCGCGCCGTGGCCCCGTGCGACACGCGAAGCCGTGGAAGCTTTTGCCAGGGAAAACGCTTCCCAGGGTTCCCTGCAATATCCTGACTGGGTCAAAACGGAGCAGCATTTACGCCAGTTGCTGGCGCAGCTCATCAACGCCGGACATGCGGATGATATTGCCCTGTTAAAAAATACCTCGGAAGCCTTATCAGTGGTGGCTTATGGGTTGACCTGGCAGGCGGGTGACAATGTTGTTATTAGTGATCAGGAATTCCCTTCCAATCGCATCGTCTGGGAATCACTTCAAGACCGGGGAGTGTTGGTACACCAGGTAAATCTGACCGGTGCCGCGACCCCGGAACAGGCCTTGATGCAGGCCTGTGATGCACAGACGCGCTTGTTAGCCATCAGTTCCATTCAGTACGCCACGGGACTATGTGTGGATCTGGAAGTGCTGGGTCAATTCTGTCAACAACAATCAATCCTGTTTTGCGTTGATGCTATTCAGAGTATCGGCGCACTGGAATTTGACGTCAATGCGATAAATGCCGACTTTGTTATGGCGGACGGCCACAAATGGATGCTTGGGCCGGAAGGCCTTGCCCTCTTCTACTGTCATGAAGCCGCACGCAATCAATTACGCCTGCATCAATTCGGTTGGCACATGGTCGAACATCATGAGGATTTTGATCGCAAGGACTGGCAGATCGCGTCCAGCGCCAGGCGGTTTGAATGTGGCAGCCCCAATATGTTGGGAATCCATGCCTTGCACGCCAGTATCAGTTTATTAATGGCTACCGGAATGCTAAATGTTCAACAAGCCATATTGGCCAATAGCGAACTCCTGTTTTCCCTGATCAAAAACAGCACAAATCTTGAATGTATTACCGATATGTCACCCGGTCGCTATGGTGGCATTGTTGTCTTCCGCCATAAACATCTTCCCGCGACGCAGTTATACCGCCATCTGATGCAAAATCGTGTCCTGTGTGCCCTGCGTGGTTGGGGCGTGCGCTTCTCACCGCATTTCTATACATCATCAACACATCTCCGCCAGGCCATCGACCTGGCTGATAACTGCCCGCCAGCCTGAATTCTCTGCACTATACTTACTTTTAAGAATATCGTGTTGGCAAAAGTGCAGCACCTTTTGGGTTACACATTGTCAAATAATTAAATACGGATATTTGCTTTCCGCGGTCACATCAAATCGGTTGATATAACTAAAGTGATAGCCGCAAAAAGCGCAGGAGTATGACACATGGGAGCCAGCATCACATCACGACTAGGAAAACTGTTCGCTAACTGGTTGACCCGGGATCCAAAACACCCGTCAGACTCCGTATTGTTACTCAACTACGAACGCCTTTCCTATGAAATTCGCCCTGGTGACGTGATATTACTGGAAGGCCGCAGCAAGGTTTCGGAAGTGATCAAAATGATCACCCAGAACCCCTGGACCCATGCAGCATTATATATTGGCCGTTTATATGAAATTGACGATCCCGCTATCCGTCAACACATTTCCCACTTCATTGAGACCGAACCTGATCAGCAATTAATTATCGAAACCCTGCTGGGCGAAGGCACGGTTATCAATCCGCTGGAGAAATACCAGTATGAGCATTTGCGCATCTGCCGTCCCAATGGCTTATCCCCGCGTGATGCCAGAAAAGTCATTGCTTATGCCATCAATCATCTGGGAACCAATTATGATGTCCGTCAGTTGTTGGATCTGGCGCGCTTCCTGTTTCCCTATGGCATTATACCGCGCCGTTGGCGTTCCAGCCTGTTCAGTCACAATGCCGGCGATCCCACCCGTACTGTCTGTTCCACCATGCTGGCGCAGGCATTTCATTCGGTAAAATTCCCCTTACTGCCTCTGGCCGAGCACACGGAAGACAACAAAGTTCATTTCTACCAACGTAATCCCCGGTTGGTCACGCCGAGCGATTTCGATTACTCACCCTATTTTGACATTATCAAGTACCCCTTGTTTGGACTGGATGATGTCGCCGTCTACCGCCAATTACCCTGGGGAGATATGGATATCGTTTGTAACGACATCCATGACTGTTTTCGTAATGTACCCAAACATCTGATACTGGAGAAGAAAGAAGCTCAGACACCTTCTGACACAACCCCATCGCGGAAAAGCATTTTAAATCTGTTACGTCGCACCAAACCGGTCGAAGGAGAGGTCTCATGAGTCAGAGCAATCCGGCCCAGCCATGGCGGTTACGCTTTATATCCGAACCTGCATTGCGGTTGTTTCGCCGTGTTTCGCCCGGCATGTCAGAGACAGAACGCGAAGCCCTGGACGCCGGTTCGGTCTGGTGGGATGGTGAATTATTCAGCGGCCGGCCTGACTGGAAAAAGTTGCGCCAGTTACCCGCGCCGGTCTTGAGCGATGAAGAGCAGGCCTTTCTTAACGGGCCGGTGGAAACCCTGTGTGACATGCTGGATGACTGGGAAATCACTCATCAGCATCATGATCTACCATCTCATGTCTGGCAATACATCAAAGACAACCGTTTCTTCAGCATGATCATCCCCAAGCAGTATGGTGGTCTGGAATTTTCCGCGCTTGCTCACTCGACCGTGGTCATGAAGATCGCCACCCGCAGCGGTACTGCTGCTGTCACGGTGATGGTTCCCAATTCACTGGGCCCGGCCAAACTGTTACTGGAATACGGCACCGAGGCGCAGAAAAACTATTATTTACCCCGCCTGGCCGCGGGTCAGGAAATTCCCTGTTTTGCCCTCACCAGTCCTCATGCCGGTAGCGATGCCGGGGCCATTCCTGATTACGGTATCGTCTGTCGCCAGGAATTTGATGGCCAGCCGGATGTTCTGGGGATCCGTCTTAACTGGGAAAAACGTTATATCACCCTGGGGCCGGTAGCCACCCTGCTTGGTCTGGCATTCAAGCTTTACGATCCAGACCACTTGCTCGGCGATAAGGAAAATATTGGCATCAGCCTGGCACTGATTCCTACCGATACCCCCGGCATTACCATCGGACGACGGCACCTGCCACTCGACATTGTCTTCATGAACGGCCCGAACAGTGGCAAGGATGTGTTTATCCCGCTCGACTGGATCATTGGTGGCAAGGATCGCGTGGGTCAGGGCTGGCGTATGTTGATGGAATGCCTTGCCGATGGTCGTGGTATATCCCTGCCTGCCTTTAGTAGCGGTGCGGGTAAACTGGCATGTCGGGCGGTAGGGGGTTATGCGCGCATTCGTCGTCAGTTCAAATTACCGATTGGGCGGTTTGAAGGTGTCGAGGAAGCACTCGCGCGAATCGGAGGATATACCTATATGATGGATGCCGCACGTACCTTAACAGCGGTGGCGCTGGACCGGGGGGAAAAGCCCGCCGTCATCTCCGCCATCGTCAAGTACCATCTCACGGAAGGCATGCGGCGGGTCGTCAATGACAGCATGGATATACTGGGCGGTGCCGGTATCTGTCTTGGACCACGCAACCTGCTTGGCCGGGCCTATCAATCCGTCCCGATCTGTATTACCGTCGAAGGCGCCAATATCCTCACCCGCACCATGATTATCTTCGGACAGGGTGCCATTCGCAGCCATCCCTGGATCTTTAAAGAACTGGATGCCATCGGAGAGGCCGATCCGGAGATCTCACTGGAAAAATTCGATCGCGCCCTGTTCGGCCATCTCGGTTTTTACACTACCAACCTGTTACGCAGTTTCTGGCATGCCCTCACCGGTTCACGGTTTATCATGGTGAGCGCCAAACGGCCGGCGCGACGCTACTATCAACATGCGACCCGCATGAGTGCGGCCTTTGCCCTGAGTACCGATGTGGCCATCATGACGCTGGGGGGCTCCTTGAAACGACGCGAAAAGATCTCCGGCCGCCTGGGCGACATCCTGAGTCAACTCTACCTGCTTTCCGCAGTGCTGAAGCGTTTCGAGGATCAGGGGCGACCGCGAGAGGATCTTCCCCTGTTGCACTGGGTCTGTCAGCATTGCCTGTACCAGATTCAATCGGCCTTCGATGGGCTGTTACAGAATCTGCCGAATCGCTGGAATGCCTGGTGGTTGCGCTGGTTTCTGTTTCCACTGGGGCAACACTTCAAGGCCCCTTCAGACAAACTCGGTCATGAAATCGCCCAACTATTATTAACCCCTTCACCCGCGCGTGATCGTCTTACGCATGGGTTATATCTTCCGACCAAGCCGGGTGAACAACTTACCCGCATCGACGATGCCCTGCAAAAAGTCATCAAGGCCGAACACATTGAACGACGCTTAAGGCAATTGCTCAAAAACTATACATCTGACTATCACGGCCTGGAGGGCCTCTTGGCAGCGGGCCTGAAACAACGCATCATTAGCAATGAAGAAGCGCAGTTAATTCGCGATGCCGATGCGGCACGTACGGAAGTCATTCAGGTTGATGATTTTGCACCCGATCTGAGCTGATGCACATAAATAATAATAAAGGTAGAAACAATGCCAGACGTACCAACCAAACCAAAGGCAAAGCGACGCACCACATCACGTGCTCATCCTGTTTATATCGTCGATGGCAGCCGTACCCCTCTACTCAAGGCCAGAGGCAAACCCGGTCCCTTCAAGGCGGCCGATCTCGCTCTCGGTTGTGCGCGTCCGCTGCTGGCTCGCCAGCCATTTGATGCCGCGGATCTGGATGAAGTGATTCTGGGCTGTGTCATGCCCGGGCCCGATGAAGCCAATATCGGTCGTGTCGTCGCATTGCGGTTGGGATGCGGCAATGATGTCCCCGCCTGGACCGTGCAACGTAACTGTGCATCCGGCATGCAGGCACTGGACAGTGCATTGAAGGATATTCGCCTGGGGCATGCTGAACTGGTTCTGGCAGGCGGTGTTGAAGCCATGAGCCATGCCCCGGTGTTATTAAACGACCAAATGGTAGCCTGGCTGGGTAGCTGGATGGCAGCCAAGAGCTGGGCAACGCGGGCCAAAACCCTGGCCCAACTCCGACCGCATTATCTGAAACCCATTATCGCCTTGTTGCGCGGACTCACCGATCCCGTCGTTGGCCTCAATATGGGTCAAACAGCAGAAGTGCTGGCACACCGGTTCGGGATCACGCGGACTGAAATGGATACCTTTGCCTTGCGCAGCCATCAGCGTCTCGCCGCCGCCCAGGACAACAATTATCTCAATGAAATTGAACCGCTGTATGACACCCGGGGAAACTACTACCTGCAGGACGACGGTTTGCGCCGCGACAGCAGTCTCGAACAACTCGCCAAACTGCGTCCGGTGTTTGATAAGCCTTTTGGCAACGTCACTGCCGGTAACAGTGCCCAGGTAACGGATGGTGCGGCGATGTTATTGCTTGCCAGTGATAAAGCCGTAGAACAATACGATCTTCCCGTACTGGGTCAGATTGTGGACAGTGAATGGGCCGGTCTGTCACCCGAACAAATGGGCCTTGGCCCGGTGCATGCCGCAACACCTTTGTTGAAACGTAACAAACTCAAGCTGCAGGATGTGGAATACTGGGAAATCAATGAAGCGTTTGCCGCCCAGGTCCTCGCCTGCCTCAAGGCGTGGGAGGACAAGGAATATTGTAAAAATGAACTGGGCCTGCCCTCGGCACCGGGTGTTCTGGATCAAGACCGCCTCAATGTGGATGGCGGCGGGGTCAGTCTGGGCCACCCCGTGGGTGCCAGTGGTGCCCGCATCGTGCTGCATCTGCTGCATGTATTGCAACGACACAACGCCACTACCGGTGTTGCCACCCTTTGTATTGGTGGTGGTCAGGGTGGTGCCATGCTCATAAAACGTACAGCGGAATAACGTCATGACCAACAACAAATACAATAACTGGAAGGTCACTGAAGACAACGATGGCATCGTCTGGTTGCATCTCGACAAGCCTGACAGCAGCACCAATGTATTATCGGCCGAGGTGCTGGAGGAATTTGATGCCCTGTTAGAAACTTTTCATCAGCAACCGCCACGCGGGTTGATCATTCTGTCCGACAAAGACAACGGTTTTATTGCTGGCGCCGACGTCAGGGAATTCAACCGTTTTGATTCGGAAGAAGATGCACGTGAAGCAATCCTGACAGGGCACAGGATCATGAATCGCCTGGAAACCCTGTCTTGTCCCACCGTCGCGATGCTGCATGGCTTTACCCTGGGTGGTGGCCTGGAACTGGCGCTGGCCTGTCGTTATCGGGTTGCCGACGATGATCCTGCCACCCGCCTGGGCTTGCCGGAAGTCAAGCTCGGCATCCATCCCGGCTTTGGCGGTACCGTACGCTGTCTCGAACGGGTCGGTCCTCTAAAGGCAATGGATCTGATGTTGAGCGGCCGCAGTCTCTCGGCACGGGCGGCGAAAAAAATCGGCCTGGTGGACTATACCGTGCCGCGGCGGCATCTGCATGTGGCCGCACGCCAGACGATTCTGAATCCACCAACACAGAAATCCCTTCCCTTCTGGATGAAATTGCTCAGCCATCAAAATGTGCGTCCGTGGGTGGCCAAATTATTATTAAAGAAAGTATCGCAACGTGTGCGACGCGCGCATTACCCTGCGCCCTATGCCCTGATTGATCTCTGGGTGCACTACGCCGGGGATCGGCAACAGATGTTGCGGGAAGAAGCTGCTTCGGTGGCACGTTTGCTGATTGGTAAGACTGCACAGAATCTGATTCGCGTTTTTCTGTTGCAGGAACAACTCAAAGGACTGGGCCGCCTCGATGCTTACCAACCCCAGCATGTGCATGTCGTCGGCGGGGGTGTAATGGGTGGCGACATCGCCGCATGGTGCGCCTTGCAGGGTCTCCAGGTAACGATTCAGGATCAACGCCACGAAAGTCTGGCTGCCGCGCTGCAACGTGCGCATACACTGTACCAGAAACGTCTTAAACAACCGCGTCTTGTCAAGGCCGCATTGGATCAGCTCACGCCGGATGTCAAAGGGAACGGTCTGGTCAAGGCTGACATCGTGATCGAGGCTATCTTTGAGGACGTAGAGGCCAAACGGCAACTATTCCGGGAAATTGAATCCAGGTTAAAACCTGACACATTAATCGCGACCAATACCTCCAGCATTCCCCTGGAAGAACTGGCGCAGGCGTTGCAAAAACCTGAACGCCTGGTGGGCCTGCATTTCTTCAACCCGGTGGCCAAAATGCCCCTGGTCGAAATCGTTCATGGCCAGCAAACCAGCGAAGAAACACGCAACAAAGCCAGCGCCTTTGCCAGAAAGATTAGCCGGCTTCCCCTGCCGGTCACCAGCACCCCGGGATTTCTGGTAAACCGTGTCCTGATGCCTTATCTCATCGAAGCTGTCATTCTGGCAGAAGAAGGGATACCGTTGAAAGTCATTGACCAGAGCGCGACCGACTTCGGCATGCCAATGGGACCAATTGAGCTGGCGGACACAGTCGGTCTGGATATCTGTCTGAACGTGGCAGAAATTTTATCACAACATATGGACATCACCGTCCCGAAGGTACTCCACGATAAGGTGAAACAAAAACATCTTGGTAAAAAATCCGGCCAGGGTTTCTACCCTTTCAAGAAAGGCAAACCGATCAAACCCGGCGTTGATAAAAACTACAAAACCCCAACTGATTTACAGGATCGTCTGATCATGCGCATGCTGAATGAGATTGCGGCGTGTTTGCGTGATGGCGTGGTCGACAACGGTGACTTCGCCGATGCCGGGATCATCTTCGGTACCGGCTTCGCCCCGTTCCGGGGTGGTCCCGTGCATTACATCTATGATCGCGGGCCCAAGCAGCTTGAAAAGCTGTTGAAAAGCCTGACCCATCGCTATGGTGAACGCTTTCAACCCGATGCGGGTTGGGTCGCACTGATCGAGAACTCATCGAATAAAGGGGTAAAGGAAGCTGAGCTATGACAGAACGGGTATCAGATATTATCCCGACAGATGTGGCACGGCATCTACCCGGCCTGTTTCAGGAACGTGTACGTCGCTCCGCAAACATGACCGCCTACCGCCATTATCAGGAAACCGAGCAGGTCTGGCAGGATTACACCTGGCAGGACATGGCGGACCATGTCAGCCTGTGGCAAACGGCCTTGCAGGAGGAAGAACTTCAACCCGGGGATCGGGTTGGCATCATGTTACGTAACTGCCCGCAATGGGTCATGTTTGAACAGGCCGCGCTCGGCCTCGGTCTCGTGGTGGTACCGCTATATACCAATGACCGGGCGGAAAATCTTGGTTATATCATCGACGATGCCAATATTCAGTTGATACTGATTGATAATAAAGAACACTGGAACTGCCTGGCCGAAGTCTATCATCGTCTGGATAATATCAAGACGATTATTTCACTTCATCCGATGAGTGGCGTACATGATGATCGCGTTCGTCATCTGGTTGACTGGTTACCCGGGGAACCCCAACCACCTGAGTTACCCGGGATAGAACCAATGAGCCTGGCAACAATTGTATATACCTCGGGAACTACCGGTAATCCCAAGGGCGTGATGTTGTCGCACAACAATATACTATGGAATGCTGCAAGTGCCGCTTCATGCGAATCCTTTTATAATTCTGATATTTTTCTATCTTTTCTACCCCTGTCCCACTCTTTTGAGCGCACAGCCGGCTACTATCTGCCCATGCTGGTCGGCGCGACTGTGGCCTACACGCGATCAATCGAACAACTGGCCGAAGATCTGTTAATCATTCGACCTACCATTTTGGTGACCGTGCCACGTATCTTTGAACGGGTCTACAACAAGATAAAAGGACAACTGGCGGAGAAACCACCTATTGCCGGGAAATTGTTTCATGCTGCGGTCGATGCCGGCTGGCAACGCTTTCTGCAACAACAAGGGCGAGAGCACAAAGCGTTACCCTTATTGTTCTGGCCCCTGCTGAATCGTTTGGTGGCCCATAAAATCATCGAAAAACTGGGAGGTCGATTACGGCTGGCCATCAGTGGCGGTGCGCCGCTTTCGTTTGATGTCGCCAAGACGTTTATTGGTCTGGGGCTGACCATTACCCAGGGCTATGGCATGACGGAATTGAGTCCCGTTGTCAGTACCAATCGCCTGGCCGACAATGAACCCGCCAGTGTTGGCCAATCTCTCCCTGACGTTGAAGTCAAACTGAGTGAGGAAAATGAGTTACTGGTCCGCAGCCCGGGAGTCATGTTGGGTTACTGGAATAATCCCGAAGCGACTCGTGAAGTCATCGATAAGGACGGCTGGGTTCACACGGGGGATGTCGCGCGAATCGAACGTGACCATATCTATATCACCGGTCGCCTCAAGGAAATCATCGTCCTGGCAAATGGCGAAAAAGTGCCCCCGGCGGACCTGGAACTGGCGATCAGCACCGATCCCTTGTTTGAACAGGTGATGTTGATTGGCGAAGGTAAACCCTTTCTTTCTGCCCTGGTGGTTCTCAACCACTATAACTGGGAGCTACTGGCAAATTCACTCGCTGTCCCGGCCGACAAGGAAAGCAGTCTCGATCACCCGGCGGTACAGAATGAACTTCTAAAACGCATCAAGGAAAAGCTGGCCCCCTTTCCCGGCTATGCCAAGATCTTCCGCGTCGTCGCCACGCTCGAACCCTGGACAGTGGAAGCAGGGTTGATCACCCCGACCCTGAAGCTGAAACGCAACTGCCTGATTGAGCAGTATGAGGATGTCATCGTCGGCATGTATGAAGGTCATTAATCGCAATGTCTGACAGACAGGAAATGCCTGCCGATCAACAACCGGCAATCCGGATTTTGGCCATGCCCACCGATACCAATGCCCTGGGTGATATCTTCGGCGGCTGGCTCATGTCGCAGGTCGATATCGCCGGCAGTATTGAAGCCTTTCGACGCGCCAGGGGCAGGATCGTCACTGTCGCGGTTAACGAATTTCGTTTCCTTAAACCCGTCTACGTTGGTGACCTCATCAGTCTCTATAGTAGATTGATCAAAATCGGCACCACCTCGATCCGCATTCATGTCACCGCCTTTGCTGAGCGAAACCGGGGAATAGAAGAATGCCACAAGGTGGCGGAAGCCGAAATCACCTATGTTGCCATTGATGAGAATCGGCAACCGCGCCCGATTGACCTGGCAAGATAAAGTCACCGCCATCCAGTTATTATCATTCACTATCCTTGTTCGTCGGCATGGAGCTGATGAATCTCTGCTGCTTCCGGTTTCTCAGAGACAGTGGGCTTGTTGAGGCTGATGCCCATAAATCGATTGTAATCATCAATCGAAACATAGGACCAGGCACCATGTGAATCAAATAACTTGTTAAGCAGCAGGGTATTGATATGATGCCCTGGTTTATGCGCATAATAATGGCCGATCACAGGCATCCCCGCCAGACTCAGATCACCGAAACAATCGAGGATCTTGTGGCGGACAAACTCATTCTCATAACGCAGACCTTCCTCATTCACAATCCGATCACCATCAACCAGAATTGCATTGCGTAAGGAACCACCCAACGCCAGGCCATGCTGTTTCAGTTGTTGCAATTGATCGGCAAATCCAAAAGTCCGGGCGCGGGCAATATCGCGGCGAAACGCCTCATTGATGAGTTCCACCGAATAGGTCTGAAAGCCGATCGTCGGATTGGGAAAATCAATGCTCACCGTAATCCGCGGGATGCGACTGGGCAAGAGCACGGCATATTTGTCGTCCAACTGCATATCGATCGGTTTTTGAATCCAGATCGCAAAACGTTGTCTGTCTTGTTCGACCGTGCCTATACGCTCAATCAGGTTAACAAACGGTGCTGAACTGCCATCCATGATAGGTACTTCCGGCCCATCGATCTCGATCAGGGCATTATCAATGCCACAACCGCTTAAACCTGCCAACAGGTGTTCCACTGTAGCCACGGTGGTCCCATATTCGTTTTCCAGGGTGGTTGACATCCGCGTATCCGAGACGGAATACCAGCGTGCCGGAATCAAGCCCCGCCCGGCTTC
>JBECLA010000022.1:0-10852 GCA_040235565.1 Thiohalomonadales bacterium
AGCAGGGGTACCAGGATTAACAAATACAGCCAGCCCGTTTTGTCCAGATCATGCAATCGCTGAACCGCAAGCATTACACTGATGACGATCATGGCAATATATACAACAACAATTCCAATCATGCTTAAAGCACCGATGGTTTCGGTTTGCAGGGCTGCACCCGCTCCTCCCATCAGGGCTAACAGCAACTGACATACCAGTGCGATGCCAAAACCATATGCCAGATAACGTAGCCTTCCCAGGCGGCCTTTGGTTGAAAAAACACTAAGCTCCCCGAATTCGGTCGCAGTGTCAGCCACGGCGGCTGTAGGTGGTGTATAGGGACTGTTCTCACTCATATAACTATCCTCTTTGGTTTAGCTAACTTCCTGTAATCGATATACCTGCAATTGAATATCGGCAGCAATGCCGGAAACTGTAGAACGTATTCGTTATATTGTTATCGTTTCGATCAGGCCCGGTTCTGAATTATTTACTTACACGCAAGGCGTGAAGTTGATAAATCATGCTGGGTGTCCATTTGTTTACAATCTCGCCGTTGCTTTGATGTCGAGGTACTGGTTGACCAATGCGACGGACAGATCTCTGGGGATGACATCAAGGCATATAACGCCGCTGGCTTGCAGCGCATCGACAGCCTGGGTGCGCGACTGTAGATAATCGCGGGTGGCGGCATGGCGTAGCGCCTGTTCGAAGTCGGTAATTGGTTTGTCGAGTTCCTCAGACAGAGCCTGTTCCTGCATACTCGCCACCAGAACCAGGTGGCGTTGCTGTAATAAACGGATCGCAGGTAACAGATCGGCATTGTCTTCATCACGCAGACTGGTAATCAATACCACCAGTGCCCGCTTTTTCTGCCGCAGTAATAATTGCGTTGCGGCTGTGGCATAGTCGGGAACCTGGGTTGAAGGTTGCAGATCATACAGGGAATTAAACAGATGATTGATCATCCCGATGCCTTTGATCGGTTGCAGCCAGCGATGCTGGCCACTGAAGCTGCCGAAGCCCACCCCGTCACCCTGCCGCAGAGCGACATAGGCAAGTAACAGCACGGCATTCAGGCTGTGATCAAAATGCGACAGTTCATCATCCCGTGCCAGCATGCGATGGCCACAATCCAGCAGAAAAATAATTTCCTGATCCCGTTCTTCCTGATATTCCCGTGATATCAATTTTCGCAGGCGGGCACTGGCTTTCCAGTCAATCTGTCGCAAGGGATCGCCCTGGCGGTATTCGCGTAATTGATGAAAATCCTGTCCTTCCCCGCGACGGCGATGTCTGCGGATCCCCATCTGGTTCAACCGCTGGTCGGCGGCCAGCAGGGTGTACTTGGCGACAGCGGCAAAATTGGGATAAATCCGGACCTGGCTTTGCAGTGGCAAAAGCCGTTGCCGCCACCAACAACGCAGGGGTGACTGAAGCCGCAGATGGACTCCGGTGAACCAGGCTTCGCCACGTTCGAGTGGCCTCGCGTGATAGTGGATCTCCGTATAACCGTCAGCGGCCGGAGTAGTAATCACGGGCAAGTTTTCCACTTGTAGCGAGGGGGGATGAAGATCGTATATGAGTACGCGACGAGATCGTTTGTCGCCATGCTGCAGTCGCAGCTTGATTATGGCAGGCACGCCCAACGCCAGTGAGCCAGGCAAGTGCCGGCTGATGGCCGGCAGGGGTTGTCGCCAGCTCAAGCCGAGATCGACCAGGCTGATCAAAACCAGCACCGCCAGGCCGGCCCACCAATAGGGGATTAACAGCGGTTGCAGGGCCGGCCCGAGACCGGCCAGCAGCAACAGCGCCATCGAAATCAGGAGCCAGCGGGAGGGAATCATTGCCGTGGTGCATCCACCTTGTTGAGCAAGGCCTGCAGTACATGATCGGGATCATGACCTTCCAGCTCCAGTTCCGGACTGAGCAGGATACGATGTCGCAGGGCCGGCAAGGCAACGGTTTTGATATCGTCAGGGGCGACGTAATCCCGGCCGGCCAGTAACGCTGCTGCCCGGGCTGCGCGTATCAGCGCAATGCCGCCACGGGGACCGGCACCGACGCTGATGCCTGGCCAGTCGCGGGTCGTTCGAATGATTCGCACCGCATAGTCATTGACCTGTTTATCCACGTCCAGCCGGGCGGTGAGTAGTTGCAATTGACTGATTGCCGCCGGCTTGACCAGGGGATTGATGCGACTGACATCAAGGTTGTCACCGACTTGCCCCGTGGTGACATGTGCCACCAGATCCTGTTCCTCCGTTTCCGTGGGATACTCGATCAGGATCTTGAGCAGGAAACGATCCAGTTGGGCCTCTGGCAAGGGATACGTGCCTTCCTGCTCCAGCGGGTTCTGGGTCGCCAGGGTCATGAACGGACGCGGGACTTCCAGGGCTTTGCCTTCCAGTGTCACCTGGCCTTCCTGCATGACCTCCAGCAAGGCGGACTGGGTCTTGGCCGGCGCCCGGTTGATTTCGTCAGCCAGCAGTAAATGGGTAAAAACGGGACCTTTGCGCAGGGTAAACTGTTCACTCTTCAGGTCATAAATAATGTGCCCGGTGACGTCGGTGGGCATTAAATCCGGCGTAAATTGAATGCGGCCGAACTGGCCATCGAAGCTGCGGGCCAGCGCACGCACCAGCAGGGTTTTTCCCAGCCCCGGTACCCCTTCGATCAACACATGACCGGCCGCAAACAGGCCTATCAATACCTGATCGATCACGCTTTGCTGGCCAATCATGACTTTGCTGATTTCAGTGCGCATGCTTTTTATTAACTGATGGGCCTGGCCCAGTTGTTCCGGTGAAAGGGGGATGGCAGGTTGGCTGTTCATAGTTGTTTCCTGATCATTTCCAGTTGTCGAATCGTGCGAGTGAATTCATGTTGGTGAGGAATGTCCGTTTCCCGCAGCAGGTGACGGACCGAAGTACCGGTGTGTTGACCGGGGCCAGCCAGTAACTCGGCCTGTTCCTCGTGTGACATCGCCCCCCAGCCGGGATGGCGTGTGGCCGCCAGCGCCATGAGATGCTTCCGGACGGCCGTGACCAGTTGCCGCGATTGCTTTTGCTGCCACAGAAAGCGGCCATTGGCATCCACATGTTCGAGGATCCGGCGGCGTACCGGCGGCGCTTCGCTCAGACGAGGACCGAAACGACGGCCGCGAGACCACAGCCAGAGTACGAGCCATAGTAATACCGCTGTCATCATCTCCGGTGCATGTTGCCAGAGCCACTGCCACAGGGACGGCATGTCGTTGTGGGATAACAGCCAGACCGGTCCCTGACCATCGACCAGGTACCAGAGAAAGGCGGCGTGGTCATACTCCCCAATCCGCAAAAACTGGATAAAATCGAGATCAGTAATGACCGTGATGCTTCCCTCCCCGAGCTGACGGCGGACCAGTACCGCTCCCCAGTCATTGGTGATGGTCAGATCCCCCGCCTGGGTGCCTTCAATGAAATAGCGTGGATGGATCTGAATCCGCATGAAATCCGTCGCCCCTGGCCAATCCACATCCAGAAAATCCGCGTATTCACTCAAATCTTCATCGTGATGCTGCAGGTTCAATCCCAGTATTTCCAGTAACGGATCCTGCAGGGGCTGCTCCTCGTCTGATAAATGCGCCACGGTCACGATCAGTCGTCCACCCTCATCGACCCAGTCCAGCAGGGCGGCCGTGCGTTGTTGTCCCAGCGTCTGTCGGTCACTGCTGATCAGTAAGACATCGTCGCGGCCGAGGCGGCTAAACAGGCGGGCTGTTTCCTCAACGTGAGTACTCGCGATACCCGTTGTAGTTAGAAAACGTTGCGCTGCCAGCAGAGGATTGGTTGCCGCTTCCCCTTGCAAGCCCGTGGGGAGTTCGATCTCCCGCTTTTCCAGATGTTGCGAAAGCCAGTATCCCAGACCCCCGAGGAGGGATACGACAAGCACCGTTATTAACCAGGCGGTGCGACTCATGGTTTGATTTCCCTGTCGAATTGATCAGACCAGTTATCAAACAGGGTTTCAATCGTGCTGGTTGCAGGTTGGCGGTGGGCATAGGCAAGCGTCTGCCACGCCAGGGTGAGTTGTTGCAGGAAGCTCATCAGCTCCACATTCAAGCGGGCATGCCGGGCGCAACCCAGGACATCACCCTCGGTCATACTGTCGTGTAAAGCCAGTTGATGGTCATTAACCAGCCGGCTCAGGCTGCCGCGGTAGAGCAGGCCCAGGGCCTGACGATGTTCGCCCTCCTGCCACAGGCGTCGACTTTCGACGGCAATGTCCTCAGGCAGCGAAGCCGGCCGGATATCCATGCCAAACAGGGTTGTCGGTGGCGCGTGGGTTTTGCGTGGCGGGCGAGACTGCAAGCCCCTGAGCAAACGATCCCGATTGTGTAGCAGGTAGCCGATACCAATGAGCAGCATGACTAACAGTATCAATTTGATGCCGTCGGCCAGCAGAATAGGTAACCCGGGAAACAGCGGCTCGTCCAGTTGTGCTTCTTCATCGATGTCAAGCGAGAAATCCTTCGGTAGCCATAAGCTCATGTTGCGTGTGGTGGCAAAATCCTCATCAGCCAGCACTTCATCAATTGTCTCGCGAGCCTCTTCAATCGCCAGTGGTGTTGTTGAAACCGAAACATTCGCACCGGATTCTGCCTGGATTGATGGTGCGGTAGCAAAAGCCAGCAAACCGATGCCCAACATGAACACCAGTGTCGCGGTTGTGCTGAGGGTTTTGAGACGCTGTGCCAGACGGCGAAACCCTAACTCCACATCCCAGGCCTCCAGTTCGGTGCGGCGGTTGAGATACAACATAAACCCAGCCGCGACGTAAAAAGGCTCAACCATCAATACGGCGAGCAGATAAAGAGCATTGGAAACCAGTTCCGCCCAGTAAGGGGGTGTTTCGGAGAAGAAGGGGGCCAGCGCCTCAAAACCACTGTCTTGCGGCAGAAACATGTAGATCAGGCCATACAGGCCAAACAGCAGGATGATTTCCAGATGGATGCACAAGATGAGGAGCCAGTAAGCATGGCCACTGGCGCGCGCTTGCAGGATACGCAGCCGTTCACGCCGCGGCTTGCCCCTGAGTCCTTCCAGTTGCCACACGGGCAGCGTAAAGCTGCGTCCCGGGGCAAAGCGATACAACGTCAGGTTCAGCAACAAGCCGGTTTTGAATAAACCGGGCAGACGGCGCAGGATGTCACGGCGGGACGGGATCTGACCAAATACCGCATGGCTGAGTACATGCAGAATAATGCGATCGTACAAGGGCTTCAGCCACCAGATCATCAGACCCGCCAGCCACATATGCTGGTTTAACAACAGACTGCTGATAACGAACAACGGCAGCACGATGATCAGCAAAGGGGGATAAATGGCCCGCCAGTTTGTTTGCACCAGCCTCAAGCCGAGGTCCATGGCTTCCCGATGGGATCGGGGGCGGATCTGGATTGTTATCTTATCCAGCTGCACGCCGACGCCCTCCCCACAGGAAATACAGCAACACAAAAGCCCACAGCGCAAGCCCGGCACTGTACTTGGTTGAGACAGGTACCCAGCTCAGGGGAGACCAGAAGGCTTCCACGATGGCTGCCAGGATGAACATGCCGGCTGCCCCGTACATAAGCTGCAGCGCAGCTTGTGCCTCTTCCCGCAAGGCGCGCAAACGGGTGCGTCGGCCCGGGGCGAGTACGGCGAACCCGAGCTGCAGGCCGGCGGCACCGGATAGCACAATGGCGTTCAATTCCAGGGCACTGTGACCGGCAACGAAACTCCAGAAGGTTTCGTTATAGCCAAGCTGGGTGAGGTGACCGGCGGCAGCGCCGATGTACAGGCCGTTGAACAACACCACGAAAAGCGTACCGAGCCCCAACAGAAGGCCACTGGCAAAAGTCCGAAAGCCGATCCCGGTGTTGTTTTTGACGTAAAACCCGAACATCATCAAATCCGTATCCGCCTGACGTTCCCAGTCGCGGCCCAGGGTGTCACGGTGTTCCGGGTTGTACATGTATTCCAGTTTGCGCAGGGTGGTGCCGTTCATCACCGTGTACACCATGTCGGGGTTATACTGGATGACCGTCAACATACTGACCAGAGGCAGGTAAAACAGCAGGGCACTCAACAGTACCAGACGCCATTGCCGTCTGACGCGGCAGGGAAAGTCTGCCAGCACATACCGCGCGATGGCCTTGAACAGGTTGCGGCGCTGGCCATACATGATCTGGTGGCTATCCATTACCAGGCGATCCAGCCGGTTGACCAGATGAGGGCTATAGAGACGACTGCGGGCCAGGGCCAGGTGCTGGCAGGTTTGACGGTACAGCGCGGCGAATTCAGTCGGTGTGGCCCTGGAAGGAGCGGGTTTTTTACCGGCCGGTTTGCGTAACCAGGCTTCCAGGCGTTGCCACTGTGCCTCATGGGCCGCAATGAATTGTTCCTGTTTCATGCCGCTTCTCCGGGTTGGGGCGCCGGTTTTTTGTCCGGTTCAGACAGGTCGGCAAGCTGTTGTTCGCCACTGAGCCATTTGGCGTAGCCGTGCAGGCTTTCGATGACATTGGGTCGGCTGTCGATCAATGGACCCGTAAGCCGCGCCAGTTCTTCAGCCCGTTCAGGGGTTAAGGCCGGGCTGCGTTCGGCAAAGGCCATGATGACCTGCTGTTCTGCAAGCGTCAGGGGATAGGGTGGCCGCGTCGGTTTGCCGGCTGATGCGGCGGGCACGGGCAGCGGCGTTTCCTGATACACCACAACGGTTCCCGCCGTCAGGTCTCCAAGCCGTTTAAAGTCCCGGTTCAGCATCATACTGGCAATGCCAAAGCCGTACAGCAGGGGTAAAAAATCAACCACGCGCAGTAAATTACGGATCAGGGAGGCGCTCCAGCCTATCGGGGTACCATCATCATGCAAGACCCGGATGCCGTAGGCGCGCTTGCCCGGTGTTTGTCCATGACGCAGGACTTCAAACAACACGGGATAAAACCACTCGATAATGAAGGTCGCGAGCAGGTACAGCCCTTCACCGGTATCGCCGAATAGCAACAGCACGCCGCCGAGTACGGCATAAATGATCAACCGAATCAGGGCATCGATAAGCCAGGCCAGCGAGCGAGGTATCAAGCCGGCCACCGGTAAATGCAAATCTATGCCTTCGGGTGTCTGAACGGTACGAAGTGTGTCAATCATTGAGTTATGTTTGTATCCCTGTTGTTATGTTATCGGTTGCTTCCGTCACCGATTTAGCAGTGTACCATCAGTCCGGAGGCAATGACGCTTGCGACCGGGTCGCAGCAGTGAATTGAGTGAAAGAGGAAGGCAATGTCGGCAATTGAACAATTACTGGACATCATGCGTCGCCTGCGTGATCCCGCTAACGGTTGTCCCTGGGATCGTGAACAGACCTATCGCAGCCTGGTGCCGTATACCCTGGAAGAGGCCTACGAGGTGGCCGATGCCATTGAACAGAATGATCTGGCGCATTTACCGGATGAACTGGGTGATTTGTTGTTTCAGGTGGTGTTTTATGCCCGGCTGGGGGAAGAGCAGGGGCGATTTGACTTCGAAGACGTTGCCCGGCGTATCTGTGACAAACTGGTGCGTCGTCATCCGCATGTCTTCGCCGATGCGGCGATTGAATCGGCCGAGGAGCAAACCCGTGCCTGGGAGGAGCACAAACGGCAGGAACGGGAGCGCAAGGCGGTGACGGGTGAAGTTGGAGTGCTGGATGGGATCAGCCTGGCGTTGCCTGCCCTGGTACGCGCGGCCAAGCTGCAGCGCCGTGCCGCCAGGGTTGATTTCGACTGGCCGGGCATCGAAGGTGTGCTGGCGAAAGTGCGGGAGGAGCTGGCCGAAATCGAAGCGGAACGCCAGCAGGGCAGTGTGCCGGAGCGGTTGGCGGAAGAAGTGGGGGATTTGTTGTTCAGCTGTGTCAATCTTGCGCGTCACCTGCAGGTTGAACCCGAAGCGGCGCTGCGGACCGCGAATATCAAGTTTGAGCGACGGTTTCGCCAGATGGAAAACGCACTCCGCGCACATGGGGGGGTGGAACAGGCCAGCCTGGAAGAGATGGATGCGGTGTGGGAGGTGGTGAAACAGAACGAAACAGCACCGAAGTAATGTCTGGTCAAATGATTTTTCCGCGGTCTGGTTGCTTGCGGGCCTTTGTCCGCCCCGACATAATAGACGCCCAGGCGCACGGCAGTTTCGATTAACCGTTCCAAAGAATAACAAAGCGAGAAAAATAAAGCGCTTACCTGTCTACTGGCCCATGGTTTACGCCATAACCAACAAGAAACCGATTGGGGAATTTCATGGAAAATATTAAAACCGCCACCGATGTGTTATTCATTTTGCTCGGTGCCATTATGGTCCTGGCAATGCATTCCGGCTTCGCGTTTCTGGAAGTCGGGACGGTCCGCAAGAAAAACCAGGTCAATGCCCTGGTGAAGATCATTACCGACTTTGCGGCGTCGACCATTGCGTACTTCTTTATTGGCTACGGTATCGCCTATGGCATGGGTTTTCTGGAAAGTGCCGAGTCCTTAAGCCAGAAGAACGGCTACGAACTGGTGAAGTTCTTTTTCCTGTTGACCTTCGCTGCCGCGATCCCGGCCATCATCTCGGGCGGCATCGCCGAGCGAGCCAAATTTTATCCGCAGCTGGCAGCCTCCTTTATCATCGTTGCCCTGGTTTATCCCTTGTTTGAAGGCATCACCTGGAACGGAAACTTCGGCATCCAGGGCTGGTTTGAAACCACTTTCGGGGCAGCCTTTCATGACTTCGCCGGCAGTGTCGTGGTGCATGCCATGGGTGGCTGGCTGGCGCTGGGTGCAGTCATTCTGCTGGGACATCGTTACGGTCGCTATGGCAAGGGCGGTGAAGTGTTCACCCACCCGCCGTCCAGCATTCCCTTTCTGTCCCTGGGCGCCTGGGTGCTGACCGTTGGCTGGTTCGGTTTCAATGTCATGTCAGCCCAGACCATTGATGCCATCACCGGGCTGGTGGCGGTGAATTCCCTCATGGCCATGGTCGGCGGGATTCTGGCGGCCCTGTTTGCCGGGCGGAATGACCCGGGCTTCGTCCATAACGGTCCGCTGGCCGGACTGGTCGCCGTCTGTGCCGGCTCCGATATCATGCATCCCCTGGGCGCGCTGGCAACCGGGGCGGTGGCCGGTGGCTTGTTTGTCTGGACTTTTACCCTGTGTCAGAACAAATGGCGCATCGATGATGTGCTCGGTGTCTGGCCTTTACACGGGCTTTGCGGCGCCTGGGGTGGCATCGCGGCCGGCATCTTTGGCAGTCAGGCACTGGGGGGGCTCGGGGGAGTGTCATTCCTGAGCCAGTTGCTGGGCACGGTGCTGGGGATGGGGATTGCTCTCATCGGTGGTTTTCTCGTCTATGGGGTATTAAAGGCCATCATGGGCATTCGTCTGAGTCATGAAGAGGAATATCAGGGTGCCGATTTGAGTATCCACAAGATTGCCTCCGAATCCGCAGTCGACTAGGCGGTCACATGCGCAGTCAAAAAGCGCGGTGTCAGCCGCGCTTTTTTGTTTTCGGCACTGGATAATAAGTGACCAAAGTGCTAACTTTAGCGCCCTTTTTCAACCAGTTAGGAATCCATGACCGGCAAACTGCATATCCGCACTTTCGGTTGCCAAATGAACGAGTACGATACCGCCAAGATGGTGGATCTGCTCGGGGCATCTCATGGTCTGATGCCGACCGACAACCCGGCCGAAGCGCAGGTGTTGTTGCTCAATACCTGCTCGGTACGTGAAAAGGCCCAGGAAAAGGTCTTTTCCCAGCTGGGAATGTGGCGCGAGCTGAAACAGGCACAGCCTGATGTCATTATTGGTGTTGGTGGTTGTGTGGCCAGCCAGGAAGGTGATGCGATTCTGAAGCGTGCCCCCTATGTGGATCTGGTTTTTGGGCCGCAGACCCTGCACCGCCTGCCGCAGATGATTGACGAGGTGAAACGCCAACGGGCGGCGGTGGTGGATATCAGTTTCCCGGAAATCGAGAAATTTGATCACCTGCCGGCGCCGCAAAGCGATGGGCCCAGTGCCTATGTCTCGATCATGGAAGGCTGCAGCAAGTACTGTACCTTCTGTGTGGTGCCCTACACCCGGGGAGAGGAATTCAGCCGACCGTTTGACGATATCATTGCCGAGGTGGTGGAGCTCGCCGGCCAGGGGGTACGGGAGATCACCCTGTTGGGGCAGAATGTCAATGCCTATCGGGGCGAAATGCACGAAGGCGGTGTGGCGGATCTGGCATTGTTGATTACCTACATCGCGGCCATCGAGGATGTTGATCGCATTCGTTATACCACCTCCCACCCCCTGGAAATGAGTGACAGTCTGATCCGCGCCTATGCCGAGGTGCCGCAACTGGTCGGCCACCTCCACCTGCCGGTACAGAGCGGGTCGGACCGGATCCTGGCGCTAATGAAGCGCAACCACACCGTGCTGGAATACAAGGCCACCATCCGCAAGTTGCGTGAGGTGCGGCCGGATATCAGCCTGTCTTCTGATTTTATCGTGGGATTTCCCGGTGAGACGGATGCGGACTTTGAAACGACCATGGATCTGATCGCCGAGGTGGGTTTTGACCATTCCTTCAGTTTTATCTACAGCGCCCGACCCGGTACGCCGGCGGCCGCCTTGCCCGATGACGTGCCACTCGAAGTCAAGAAACAGCGGCTTGCCCTGTTACAGCAACGCATACACCAGCAGGCCCAGGCCATCAGCCGGCGCATGGTCGGTACTACCCAGCGCGTGCTGGTGAGTGGCCACTCCCGGAAAGATCCGGGCCAGGTCAGTGGCCGCACAGAGAACAATCGTGTGGTAAACTTTAAGGGAGATTCCGCACTGATTGGTGATTTT
>JBECLA010000047.1:0-5882 GCA_040235565.1 Thiohalomonadales bacterium
ATGTCGCCATTGGTATCACCCAGTACGGTTTCATAAATCGCGATCTGCGAGTCATCGGTGATGGCATCGCGGTGGGGTTCGTAACAATTACTCGAGTCGAAACCTTCCGATTTTGCAATTGCCAGACATTCGGCAGCAAGCCGCCTGGTATCGGTGGAGATATAGCCGTTGGAATCGGGCTTACCGGATTCAAAGATGATCTGGTTGCTGGCATTTCTGACTGTCAACTGTAGCCACACACGGCGGCTGGGATACCCGGTCGGGAGTTTATGGCCGGTGTTGTTGGTCACCTGAACGTCAACATTCAATTGATCGTTCACCATGTTGATCGAAAATATCTCGACGGTTGCGGTTTTGTTTTGCAGCAGCTCGCGCGTCTGGATGATTTTTTCGTCAAAGCCGGCTACGGTGGTGCTGGCCTCGATGCCGAGTACGTCGCGATAGTCGCGCAGTAATTGCAGCACATGGGTGTTACCGCCGACCATGCTATGGGTGGCGAACGGTGAACGCTCCGGCCAGTTTTGATTGACAGAGCCGTTTTGCTGGAGTGCGATTCGGGTCGCGTAACCCGTTGGTTCGGGATCCGCCATGTGGCAGTCCTGGCATTGCTGTTCCTGCAGTGATCCGGTTTGGTAAATACTGTTCTGCCACTCGAGATAGGGTGCCTGCTCCAGGAAGTTGTTGCCGTTGGGCGCGCTATCTTCAACAGTGAGCGTTGGCGTATAGAGGGTATGGCAAGTGGCACAGTGTTCAGAGCCGGTCATGTGATTACCGGCTACGGGTGTATAGGCACTGTTATTTTGCATCGGACCGGTCAGCGGGTTCTGATACGGGCCGTAAATGGTAAAAGCGTTTGCCTCATCGGCATCAGCGATTTCGTAGTGGCCGGAAAATGAGCCTTCAGTGCCCAGATCCAGATTCTGTATCTGATGGCACAGGGTACAGCTCACCCCTTCCCGGGCAGCCATGTCTTCGCTTGCGGTGTCCAGCCGATAACAGCCATCATCCAGCGGACAGCTGGCATCCTCGGTCAGGTTGGTTTCGGTGTGATGGGCATTGGTGCGGGCCATCGGGCTGTGGCAGGTCAGGCACTTGTCTTCAATAAAGCCAGCCAGTTCCGGGAAGATGTGGGTTTCTTCCTGCACCTTGGCCTGAAAATAGGGATCATCAAAGGCATGCGCCATCATGCTGTGGCGCCACTGGGTGGTGGGGCTGATGTCCTCGCCATTGTCCTGCAAGGGATAACGCATGACGGCGGGAATATTGGGATCCTGATCGTTGCTGGCGCGATGGCAGTTGGTACAGGTTGCGGCGGCGGAAAACACCCCTGCGGTACCCCAGCCCGGATCAAAGTCGCTGGCCTGCTCCATGGCATCTTCATCGAGGATGGTGCCGACACCGGTGTCATCGCCTAGTGAGGCATTCTGCGGATCAGCCAATACGAGGTGCAGACTCTCACTACCTTCCGGCTCGTTATCATCGATAATCGTTACTGGCACAGTCTGGCTGGTTTCACCCGGCGTGAAAGTCACTTCTCCTGAGGCTGTCTGGTAATCCGTTGCCTGCATGGCACTGCCATCCAGTGTTTCAAAGGCCACGGTCACGGGGTCGGCGCTGGGGGCAGACAGGCTGATAACAAAACCGAGCTCACCACTATTTTCCATGCCAGACGTGTCCTGCACCGATACCTCGGGCAGAGTCGGCAGCGCGGGCGGGGTATCGGCTGGCGGTGTGGTGGTCGGGGCGTCATCCCCGCCGCCGCAGGCAGTGAGACCAAAAATCAAAATAAAACCGCCACTTACCGCCGTGAAGCGGCGCAATAATATATGAACCATGGATAGGGATACCAAAAACGGATTGGGCAAAAACTGAAATCACTAACGATTGAGAACGAAATGCGCTTACAGGCGCGGGGCGATAACTTCAGTCAGAGATAATCCTACACGATTCAAATGGTTATTTTTTGACCTGCCCCACAAAAACCGCATTTCGGGTTGTGAAGATAAGGTATGGAAAAGTGTGGTCAGACCTGAAGGTTGGCGGTCACCAGATAACCGAGGTTATAGAGACTGTGCAGGGCAAAGGCCGGATACAGGCTCTGATGGCGTTCGCGAAAATGACCAAACACCAGCGAGGGGAAGAAGATCACCAGCGCCCACAGGGCGGGATGATAAACCAGGTGCAGGCCGACAAAGGCCAGCGAGGTGATCAGGTTGGCCGTGCTGATTTTAAACCAGCTCCTCTGTCCCCATGGCGATCGAGATAACTGACCCTGAACAATGCCGCGAAACAGCAATTCTTCTCCAAACGGTTGCCACAGGATCAGCGAGAGCAACAGACCCCATTGGCCAGCGCGCAGGACAGCCGAATGGATCGGTAAGAAAAGGTAAATAACGAACAGAACGATCAAACCGGCCAGCAAGGCAAGATAAAACTGGCCATCACGCCAGAAAGGCGGGCAGTTCAGCAAGCCGGTTTGCTGCAAGATATAACGCAAAGTATCGCGGGCCATACGGCATGGTAAACAAAAAACCCCTCCACGGGGGAGGGGTCAAGAACATCTGGAGGTAGCCTTTTATTATTGTGTTGCTACTCGGCGACGCCAGGCCAGGTAGATCAGACTCAGCATCACCAGTAACGGTAATACCGGATCAAACCGACCATTGGGGTCGTAGGAACACAGGCCACCACTGTCTCCGCCACCACTAGGTTGGGACGTGATTGTTACTGAAGCCGTAACGGTGTTGTTGGCTTCGTCAGGATCACGTTGCTTGGCATCAACACTGGCAGAAACATCAGCTACCCTGCCGGCTTCATCAGCGCGCAACACTACGGTTACGTTGATAGTCGGGCCAGCCACTGCAAGATCACCGAGCGCACAAACCACATCAGCACCGGTTTGGGTACAGGTGGTACCGTTGTCCGGCGTGGCCGAGATCAGGGTTGCTTCCGGCGGAATCATCCCATACAGCCGTACTTCCGTGGCAAGGTCGCCGTCCAGAACTTCTAGCGGGTCATCCTGGTTTGCGACCGTGAAGGTAACAGTTACCTGATTGCCCACCACGACACTGGTCGTATTGGCCGTTGCGGACAACGCGAGGTCAGCGTTACCAATAATGGCGGTGTTCACACTCGCCGAGTTATTCGGCTCGAGACCGTCTTCAGTAGCGGAAGCTACGTTGGCATCAATCGTGACATCAGCTACTGCATCTGCACTGAGTGTAAGTGAGACTGTCGCTACTGCGGTACTAGCCAGGTCACCGATGGTGCATGTCACAATGCCTGCGTCTTCAGTACAGGTATTGTCGCTGCCGCCCATTGCGGTGGCAGAGACAAGCGTGACTTCAGCAGGCAGGGCGCCAGTGACAAGTTCGACATTGGTATCATCAACGGTTAATGATCCGTTATAGATGGTTACTGTAACGGTAAACTCATCACCCTTGAATACCTCATCGGGCGCGACCATGTTGGCAATCTGCAGATCCGTGCTGAGTTCGGACAACTCAAAGGCCCCGATATCGCAAAGTGCCTCACCATCCCCATCGCCATCTGCCGGGCGAATACTGCCGCGCTGATCGTTGTTGGGACAGGTGGTGTTGTCACCGGTATCGACAGCAGGACTACCTACCGGAATAAGATGGTTTTCGGTCAGGCCTCCATTCAGTGCGAGGTCCACCAACAGCGGATCGGTGTTGAGTTGGTCGTTGGTCAAGCCGAGATCACAGGTATCGCCATCTTCCAGATTGTAATCCTGTGTCACCATGATACCGGCAGCACAGTCTGGGCTACCACCACTGCAACCACAGTTAGCCAGGCGCGGATCGGCTTCGCCTTCTGCACCACCCACAATCCAGTTATTTGCCAGAATCGTGTTGTTGAAGGCATAGTTGCCGGGGCCAAAGGCATTCAGGCCGGCACCCCCACCGGGCGCATCCGTGGTGGCTTCGTTGTTGGCAACGGTCGAACTGCGCAGGATCACTGCACCGTTGGTGGTGATCCCGCCACCGACATCAAAGCCGGTATTGCTGCTGACGGTGCTGTTGACAATCGAAAGAACACCCATAGCACGACCAGCAATAGCCCCGCCGCCGATGCCCTGGTTACCGTTAAAGGCGCTGCGGATCACATTGATGGTACCAACCCCGGTATAGAACATACCACCACCGTTTTCACCCTGGTTGCCGTTTGCCAGCTCAGGATAGAATTCGAGGGTATCGGCATCGAACACTTTACCGATCAAGGAGTCGCTGATGGTCAGGTCGGCATCATTGTAAAGACCGCCACCATTACCACCACTGAAGTTACCGCTGATGGCGGATTCACTGAGAGTGCCGGCAGCAATATTGAAAACACCGCCCGCATCGGCACCGGACCAGTTGGAGACGATCGCCAGCTGGTGGTAGCTGACACTTTCCACACTGACGGCATCTTCATCTTCAGGCGGGGGAAGTACCGGTGGTTTTTTACCTTCACCGCCACCACCACCGCCACCGGGGCCATGGATTGCCTGTTCATAATCCACGACGGCCGCGCCATCACCGATAGTGATCGCCCCGCCCCAGCGCCGGAACTGGGTGATGACCAGATCGGGAACCTGATTTGGATCACTCGTATCGATACAGCTCCCCATATGTGCCAGGTCGTAGGCGTTTTCCAGGCTAGTGTCATAGTCCCAAAGACCAGTACCGTCATTAAATACGCATACATCCGTAGCCGAGGTGGGGATCAGGCCAACATCCCCGTTACGCAAGGTCATACCACTTAATGTGACGTTGCCAATGTTGGCGTCAACCGCCCGGATATGGAATATCCGGTCGTTTCGTCCAGCAAGGGTCGGATTCAGGTTAGTGGCAGGATCCAGCGCAAAGCCGGGAGGGGTGGCTGCCCACTCAACGATGGTGCTGCTAGCAGGATCGTTACCCGGGCCGGCTCCGGTGATGGTGACATCCTGGGTGATGTCCAGATCGCCTATTGACGCATCGGAAACAACCAGTGCTTCCCACGGACCTTGTGAGTCATCTGGAACTTCATCGACACCGGTGATGGTCAGCGTATACAAACCAGCCGGTAAGGTAATGGTATCTGTACCCGCCAAGGCATTGGCTTCCATTACAGCGGCACGTAAGGTGCAGTCCCCTATAGTGGCGGTGACCTCACAGACCCCGTCACCGGGATTAACATCAACAGCATCCGCTGTGGTGTTTACTGTAAAATCAGCGGCAAAGGCGGACAAGGTTGCACTTGCCAACCACAAGCCGCCCGCTAACAGGGTGGTTGTGATGATGCCTCCACCTTTATCTTGTATTCGTTTGGTTGTCATGATGGCTTCCTCCTTCATTGTGCGTCTATGCTTTATTGCATGACGCGGTTAATCAAAAATAAATCTGTAGAATTCATTTACAGCCATTCTTTATTTGATGTGTTTTTCTTTAAACGAAGCACGATGCCTCCATCCCAGGTAACCAAGACCCATTAGAACCAGAAGCGGCAATAACGGATCAAACCTTGCTCTGGTATTCAGAGTGCAACCGAAAAGGCCATTAACTTCCGAGTCTGCAGGGAGTGAGTAGGACCAGGTGATTGGCGTGCCGCTGACAAACGCGACTTCCTTGCCCATGTTGCTGGTCTGCATCCAGGTCAGGTAGACCTGGTTACCGGCCGGGTTGATCCGCAGTTGCGGTTCGCCGTTGCGGGTGCCACCCAGCGAGATGTCCTCTGTCCCCTGCGCAATCTGCACCGGCGGCAGATAGCTGGCGCCATAGTCATCCGTTACGGTCAGATAAAGATCCAAATCGATGGAACCTTCCGAAACCGCTTCATACTGATTCACTTGCGCGACCCAGGCGGCATACATTACGTGTTTGCTCTGACAATCTTCCGGG
>JBECLA010000042.1:0-11751 GCA_040235565.1 Thiohalomonadales bacterium
TACAAGGCGAGGGTCGCAGGTTCGATCCCTGCAGCACCCACCAGTTGTGGACCGGTAGTTCAGCTGGTTAGAATGCCGGCCTGTCACGCCGGAGGTCGCGGGTTCGAGTCCCGTCCGGTCCGCCACACAACACAAAAAGGGCGCCGCAATCTTGCACGCCCTTTTTTGTTTTCCGACAAACAGAAAAACTGAATTAAGATTGTTCCTAAACCATGTTGCAGTCAATTCGTGATCGTGCCCAGGGCATCATTGTCTGGACCATCGTTGGTCTGATCATTATTACCTTCGCATTATTTGGACTCAGTAGTTATTTATCCGGAACCGCCAAGTCCGTTGTCGCAACGGTCAATGGTGTTGAAATCAGTGAAACGGATCTGTTGCGTGAATATCAAAATGCCCAGCAGCGGCTGCAGCAAATGCTGGGTGAGAACTATCGTGCTGAGTTGTTTAATGAACAGATCATGAAAGAACAGGTACTGGAAGGCCTGATACAACGCGAAGTTATCAACCAGTATCTGGAGGATGAAAATTACCACGTCGCTCCTCAGCAGGTGGTTGATACATTACAGAAAATGCCGGCCTTTCAGGATCCCAATGGCCAATTCTCCGTCGAGAATTATCGCAAGGTCCTTTCGTTACAGGGTATCCCGGCCGAGTTGTTCGAAATGCAACTGGCACGCGACATCGCGAATGAACATCTGCGTAATGGCGTTATACGCACGACCTTCGTAACCGAAGTGGAGGGCCAGCGTTATCAGAACTTGCAGGAACAGCAGCGCAAGATTGGTTACATTCGCTTCCCACAACAGAAGTATGTTGATCAGATCCAGGTCAGTGAAGAGGAAATCACAGCCTACTATCAACAACAGCCGCAGGAATTCAATACTCCGGAAGAAGTTGCTGTTGATTATATCGAACTCAATCTGGCCGACCTTGCCAGGCAGGTTGATGTGAGTGATGCTGAAGTCAGGGACTTTTATGATCAGCATCAGGAAAACTATGTCAGCCAGCAACCACAGCGTAAAGTCAGACATATCCTGGTGAAAGTTGATGCTGATAATGATGAACAAACGGCACGCGAAAAGATTGAAGCCATTTCAACACGTATAAATAACGGGGAAGATTTCGCGACAATCGCCAAAACCGAATCGCAAGATCCCGGTTCCGCATCACAAGGAGGAGATCTCGGTTTTATTAGTCCGGGTGTCATGGATAAAGCCTTTGAGCAGGCCGTGTTCCAACTCGGACAAAATGAATTGAGTCAGCCTGTGCGTACCCGCTTTGGCTATCACCTGATCGAAGTGACAGAAATCAAGCCACAAGAACTCAGGCCATTTGAAGAGGTGAAGGCGCAGATTCGCAAAGACCTGCAGTTTCAACAGGCAGAACAACGCTTTTATGAAGAGGTTGATAGACTCAATAATCTGAGTTATGAAATTCCCGACTCGCTGATGCCAGTGGCAGAACAATTAGGCCTGGAAGTCAAGCGGAGTCCCTATTTTACTGCAGCTGGTGTTGAAGGCCTGTTCAGCAATGACAGAGTTGTAAGTGCGGCTTTTAGTGATGACGTTCTTCACTTGAATCGCAATAGCGAACTGATTGAACTCTCCGATACTCATGTCATGGTATTGCATTTGCGGGAACACAAAGCCGCATCGCAACGACCACTGAAGGAGGTGCGAGATACGATTGCAGGTCGGATCAAGCAACAGCAGGCCAGAGAGTTGGTTGCTCGCGATGCCGAAGCGGCATTGGCTCGCCTTGCCGGTTCAGAAGCGCCTGAAAAGGTGGCGAAGGATTATCAGCAACAATGGCAGGAGCCTGGTTTAATTAAACGGCAACCCTCGGAGACAGACAAGTTAAATGAACAGATCCGTGAAGCAGCCTTCGGGCTTCCAAGGCCCAAGGATAATCAACCGGAACTGACCAGTCTGATGCTGCCGGGGGGGGATGCTGTGGTACTGGCGCTTTATTCGGTGCAGGATGGTGAGTCTGACACAGACACCGCGGCCTTGCAGGGAGTTAAACAACAGCTGGCAAACTTGTCCGGTCAGTTAGAATTCAGTGCCTTGCTGGCGTATCTGCAAAGCCAGGCGGACATCACACGTAGCCTGAAACCAACAGAAGAATAAGACTGCGAACAAAAAAGGGGGGCCTGGCCCCCTTTTTTTTGTTATAAAAACAGTCAGGTCATCGGAGACAGAGTATGTTCAAACTCAAACTGCACTGGCAAATTCTGATCGCGCTGGCCCTGGCGGTTCTGGTAGGGCTCCTGACCGGGACTGAGGCTGGCCTTTGGGGTGTCCGTTTCTATGACATCTTTAACTTTATCGGCACATTGTTCCTCAATGGACTGAAGATGATCATCGTGCCACTGATCGTCTCCTCGATCATCGTCGGGATTGCCGGGGTCGGCGGGACTGCCGGCCTGGGCCGACTGGGTGGGCGAACGGTGTTGTATTATCTGTTCACCAGTCTGTTCGCTATCCTGACAGGTCTGTTGTTGGTCAATCTCATTGCTCCCGGGATCATCGATGGCCAACCCGCGCGTGATGTATTGGGCCTTAATGCAGAACAGGCGGCAATAGCGGCCGAAAAAGTGGGTGAAAAAGGAGTAGGCGATATTGCCGAGGTATTCCTGCGTATTGTTCCCCCGAATATTGTTGCCGCAGCGGTCAATGGTCAAATGCTGGGCTTGATCTTCTTCAGCCTGCTGTATGGATATTTTATGACCCGCTTGAGTGAATCCCATTCCCACGGGCAATTTACTTTCTGGAACGGGGTCTATCACACCATGATGAAAATCACCGATTTCATCATGTTGTTTGCCCCACTGGGTGTGTTTGCCCTGGTGGCGAAAGTGGTTGCTGAAACCAGTCCGGCACAGATGGGGGAACTGGCATCTTCACTGGGCAGTTTCGCGCTGACCGTCTTACTGGCACTCGCGATGCATGTCTTTGTCACTTTACCGTTGTTGTTAAAGTTCGTTGGGCGTGTCAACCCCATGCGCATGTATCCGGCCATGGCACCGGCACTGTTGACGGCATTTTCAACGGCTTCGTCTTCAGCCACCTTGCCGATCACCATGGACTGTGTGGAAAAAAATGCCAGGGTTTCAAACCATACCAGCAGTTTTGTGCTGCCCCTGGGCGCGACGGTGAATATGGATGGCACGGCCCTGTATGAGTGTGTGGCTGCGATGTTTATCGCCCAGGCCTATGGCCTGGAATTGAGTTTTACCACCCAGTTCGTGATTGTGCTGGTCGCCCTGCTGACGTCCATCGGCGTAGCAGGCATCCCGGCCGCCAGCCTGGTGGCCATTACCATTATTCTGAGCACCATTGGTTTGCCACTGGAAGCGCTGGGACTGATTCTGGCAGTAGATCGCATTCTCGATATGTTCCGTACCTCGGTGAACGTCTTCAGCGATTCCTGTGGTGCGGTGATCATTGCCAGGCGCGAGGGTGAACGAGGTATCCTCGAGTCCTGAGTCAGAGGCTGATAAGCGTGCACGTCAGAGGAAACTTTGCTTATTTATTGATCTCATTATTGGCTTTCCTGTTTATGACCGCCGTACTTGCACAATATCCTGCTATCGGCGGTGATCAGATTCTAATGTTGCTCATCGAAGCGACTTTGATCGTTGGTGTCTGGAGTCTTGTTCGGCAGCGATACTGGTTTGTGATGGGAATGCTTTTAATTGGGATCGGGGCAGTCAACATCATTCTTGAGGTGATCATTAATCACAGCTGGGCACCCTATGTGAATTTAATGGTTGCCTTGTTGTTTTATCTGGTTACCACGGTGATTGCTTTTCGCTCCTTGTTAACGGGCAATCGGATTGATTTAAATATGTTGATGGGTTCGATTTGTGTCTACATCCTGGTCGGAATATCATGGAGTATCCTCTATTTCTTTGAAGCCGCGTTTCATGACGGTGCTTTTCTGGGCATTACTGATGTAGGCAACAAGCAACGATTCACTGACTTGCTGTACTATAGTTTTGTCACGCTCTCGACCCTGGGTTACGGTGATGTTACGCCGGTGACACCCATTGCCCGTACCCTGGCTTATCTGGAGGCGCTGTTCGGCCAGTTCTATATTGCCATCCTGGTGGCCAGTTTTGTCGGGATGCATATTAGCCACAGGCATGATCAGGCGAACAAATCATAGTAATTAAAAAAGCCCCGCTGTTGCGGGGCTTTTTATATGTTTCTTGCCGTGCGCTCTATTCGCTGTCCAGTGGCCGCATGCCTATGATGCTGTAACCGGAGTCGACATAAGTCACTTCCCCGGTGATCCCGGCGGCCAGATCCGAACAGAGGAAAGCCGCTGCGTTCCCTACCTGTTCGATGGTGACATTGCGGCGTAAGGGGGCGGTTTTTTCCACTTCCTCCAGCATTTTGCGGAAGTTACTGATACCGGCGGCAGCGAGGGTCTTGATGGGGCCGGCGGAAATAGCGTTGACGCGGATGCCGTCCGGTCCCAGGCTCTGGGCCATGTAACGGACGTTGGCTTCCAGGCTGGCCTTGGCGAGGCCCATGACATTGTAGTTGGGCATGGCCCGTTCCGCCCCGAGGTAACTCAGGGTGAGCAGGGCGCCATCGCGACCTTCCATCATGTTACGGCCGGCCTTGGCGAGCGCGGCAAAGCTGTAAGAGGAAATCTCATGGGCGGTACGGAATCCGTCGCGGGTGACGCTGTCCAGATAATCGCCCTCCAGCTCGTTGCGCGGCGCAAAGGCCACCGAATGGACAATAATGTCGAGACCGTCCCAGTAATTGTCGAGCTTGTCAAATACGGAGGCAATTTCACTATCACTGCCGACGTCACAAGGGACGGTAATTTCAGAGTCGAGTTCGGCCGCCATTTTGGCGACCCGGTCTTCCAGTTTTTCGTTCTGGTAGGTGAAAGCGAGTTCGGCGCCTTCCCGATGCATGGCCTGGGCAATGCCCCAGGCGATAGAACGGTTACTGGCCAGTCCAACGATGAGGGCACGTTTGCCTTGCAGGAAACCCATGTGTTAATCCTTCTGTTGTTACAATTCTTGTCAATGATAACAGCGACCATTGTCGAGGTGTGCTGCCATCGTTTATGCTGTAGCCATGGCAATATTTCGTACCATAACGTAAAAACCTGTTTGCGAAAAGAGGCTGGCAGGGTTGCGAATAGCGATGCGATTGGGTAGGCAGGGAACCGGCACGGCAGGCTGGTTGACAGGTCTGTTACTCTGTTGCACGGTATTTCTGGCAGGATGTGAATGGTCCCAATGGAACAATCCCTATCCCGTATCCCAACGGGGTAAGAATATACTTTATTCCTCGTTCAGCGATCGACCCAAGCACCTGGATCCGGTGCGTTCCTACAGTTCCAATGAATACGCGTTTATTGGGCAAATCTATGAACCGCCACTGCAATATCACTACCTCAAACGCCCCTATCAGTTGGTTCCCCTGACCGCCGTGCAGATGCCAGTCGTCCGCTATCTGGATGAGGCGGGACAACGTTTGCCACAGGATGCTTCGGACAAAGATATAGCGTTCAGTATCTATGAAATTCAGATACGCCCCGGAATTCAATATCAACCCCATCCGGCCTTTGCTCGTGACGATCAGAATGAACTGCGTTATGCAGAATTGTCAGAAGTCAAACTGGCGCGGATCCAGGAGTTGGCTGATTTCAAGTATCGTGGCAGTCGGGAACTGGTTGCCGCCGACTATGTGTATCAGATCAAAAGACTTGCCCATCCGCGCCTGCATTCACCAATCCAGGGCTTGATGAGTGAATATATTGTGGGACTCAGGGAATTTGCGACGACATTATCCACCGCCTATCAGCTACAAGTGAAGGAGAATCCTGCCGCCAAATGGCTTGACCTGCGCCAGTTTGACTTGCCCGGTGTAGAGGTGATTGATAAATACACCTATCGCATCAAGATTTACGGCAAATATCCACAGCTGCGTTACTGGCTGGCGATGCCGTTTTTTGCCCCCATGCCCTGGGAAGCGGAGCGGTTTTATGCCCAGCCCGGTATGAAACAACGCAATATCACGCTTGACTGGTACCCGGTAGGCACCGGCGCTTATATGCTGAGTGTGAATAATCCGAATCGACAGATGGTGCTGGAACGAAACCCGAACTTTCATCCGCAATATTACCCATCCGAAGGTGATCCGGGAGACAGGGAGAAAGGTTTACTTGAGGATGCCGGCAAGCGACTACCGTTTATCGACAGGGTGGTCCATAACCTGGAAAAAGAGAACATTCCTTACTGGAATAAATTTCTGCAGGGTTACTACGATGTATCAGGTGTGAGCTCCGACAGTTTTGACCAGGCCATCCAGTTTGGCAGTCAGGGGGAAGCTGAGTTAACGCCGTTAATGCAACAGAAAGACATCCAGCTGGAAACAGCAGTCCAGACCTCCATCTTTTATATGGGTTTCAATATGCTGGATCCGGTTGTGGGTGGAGACAGTCAGCGAGCCAGGCTGTTGCGACGGGCCATTTCGATTGCGGTGGATTATGAAGACTATATCTCCATTTTTGCCAATGGCCGCGGTATTGCGGCACAAGGTGTTATTCCGCCGGGCATATTCGGCCACGTTGGAGGCAGCGAAGGGATTAACCCTTACGTCTACGAATGGCGCAATGGTCGGGCTGAACGTAAAGCGATCAGCGCGGCCAAACGCTTGCTGACAAAAGCCGGCTATCCCAATGGACGTGATGCCAGGACAGGCAAACCGTTGTTGATTCATCTGGATGTGACCGGTGGTGGTCCGGAAGACAAGGCCAATTTTGACTGGCTGCGTAAACAATTTCGCAAGATTGATCTGGAGCTGGTGATTCGCAATACCGATTACAATCGTTTTCAGGAAAAGATGCGCAAGGGAAATGCCCAGTTGTTCCAATGGGGCTGGAATGCCGATTACCCGGATCCGGAAAACTTTTTATTTTTACTCTATGGACCCAATGGTAAGGTCAAACATGGAGGCGAGAACGCGGCTAATTATAACAACCCAGAGTTCGACCGATTGTTTAACACGATGAAGAACATGGAGAACTCGCCACAACGTTTTGCGATTATCCAGCAGTTGGTCGAAATTGCACGTCGTGATGCGCCGTGGTTGTGGGGGTTTCATCCCAAGCAGTTTATCCTGCACCATGGCTGGTACCGTAATGTCAAGCCGAATCTTATGGCCCACAATACCCTGATGTACAAGCGTGTTGAACCACAATTGCGGGAGCAGCAACGTCGTGAATGGAACCGGCCGGTGCTGTGGCCAATTATCATTGTGTTGCTTGTGTTATTCAGTGGTCTATTGCCCGCCATAATAAGCTACCGGCGCAAGGAACACGCGGCGGCAAGACAACCACAAGCGGCAGCCAAAGGACAGAATATCTAGATCATGTTTGCCTATATCATGCGGCGGGTGTTGTATGCGATTCCGATCTTAATCGGGGTCAATCTGCTGACGTTTACCCTGTTTTTTGTGGTCAACAGCCCGGATGACATGGCGCGTATGCATCTTGGTGTAAAGCGGGTGACTCCGGAAGCCATTGTTAAATGGAAACAGGATCGTGGCTACGACAAACCTCTACTGTACAATTCCCAGGCGAGCGGCGTTGACAAGATGACCGATACCATTCTGTTTACCAAATCAGTCAGCCTGTTTGCGTTTCAATTTGGCAGCGCCGATGACGGGCGGGATATTGGCTATGATATTCGTCAGCGCATGTGGCCCAGTCTGGCGATTGCCATCCCGGTGTTCATTGTCGGTCTGCTGGTTAACATTACCTTCGCCATGTTGCTGGCCTTCTTTCGCGCCACCTACATCGATATCTGGGGGGTGATCCTGTGCGTGATTCTGATGTCGATCTCGACCTTGTTTTATATTATCGGGGGCCAGTATCTGATCGGTAAATTACTGCATCTGGTGCCTATATCCGGTTATGACACCGGGATGAACAGTCTCAAGTTTTTGATCTTGCCGATCGTTATCAGCGTGATTGGCGGTATTGGAGCGGGATCGCGCTGGTATCGCACCATCTTTCTCGAGGAAATCAACAAGGATTATGTCCGTACCGCGCGGGCGAAAGGCCTGGCGGAGTTACGCGTATTGTTCAAGCACGTATTGAAAAACGCCATGATCCCGATACTCACGGGTGCCGTGGTGGTCATTCCGCTGTTATTCATGGGCAGCCTGCTGACAGAATCCTTTTTTGGTATTCCCGGCCTGGGCAGCTATACCATCGATGCCATTCGCTCGCAGGATTTTGCTATTGTGCGCGCCATGGTGTTTCTGGGCTCGGTACTGTACATCATCGGTCTGATCCTGACGGACATATCTTATACCCTGGTGGATCCACGTATACGGCTTGATTGAATGATGGCAAAAGTTGCAAGTCAGTTCTGGTTCAAACCACTGTTAATGGCGACAGGATTGCTGCTGTTAATCTTAATGTTACCACCTCTGGCGGGGGTTAAAGCCGTTTATCTATGGACTGATCGTCTGTTATTCATTTTGATCGTCGGGGTGATTTTTTTAATCACCTATATCCGGCGCAAGGAACATTTATATCAGCCATGGTTGCAGGTGTTCCGTCAGCGCCGTGCAATGATCGCCATGGTTGTATTATGCGGGTTTGTGATTATCGGACTATTGGATTCGATTCATTATCGCAAACCTTTGCCGGCTACCAACGCACAGCAAGTGCATTATTCTGTTGAAGTCTTCAGTTTGCTCGATCATTTGCTCTCGAGCATACGACAGCAGGAAGAGAAAAGTTATTCCGCTCCCTTTGCGACACACTTGTTTGCGAAACAGATGATTACCCTGGCAAACGGGGAACAGGTGCGCACCTATCCACGCTTGCAATATGGCGGCGCTCATCTCGATGATCCCGCGTCACAACGCACTGCCGACATCGTCATCAAGACAGCCAGGGGCATAGGGTTTGGTGCCGGCATGGCGTTATTGATTTCCGGGATTGTAATGCTCTGGTTGGCGCGGCGGCGACGGATGCCGGTATTCAATTTGTGGCGAAGCGTCTGGCGCAACCAGACAGATATTCCATGGCGGGTAATCCTGTTGACTGTCACGATTATGGTTATCCTGCTGAGCACCGCGTTCTATTTAAGTCAGAGCTACCACGTGTTCGGGACCGATAAGGTTGGCAAGGACGTGTTGTACCTGTCACTGAAAAGTATTCGCACCGGCCTGTTGATCGGCACCCTGACGACACTGGTCATGCTGCCGTTCGCAGTCGCGCTTGGCATTATGGCCGGTTATTTTCGCGGCTGGGTGGATGACGTGATTCAGTATCTGTATACCACCCTGAGTTCCATCCCCGGCGTCCTGCTGATTGCCGCGGCAATTCTGTCGATCCAGGTCTATATCGCCAATCATCCAGAATTGTTTGAAACTGCCATCGACCGGGCCGACCTGCGCCTGTTGGCCCTGTGTGTGATACTTGGCATCACCAGTTGGACCGGGCTCTGTCGTTTATTGCGAGGAGAAACACTCAAGTTACGGGAACTGGATTATATTCAGGCTGCGACCGCTTTCGGTGTCGGCAATTTTACCATTCTGGGTCGACATGTGTTTCCCAATGTACTGCATATTGTGTTGATCATGGTGGTGCTGGATTTCAGTGGCCTGGTGTTGGCCGAGGCAGTGTTGTCCTATGTCGGTGTAGGGGTCGATCCCTCCACCAACAGCTGGGGCAATATGATTAATAGTGCACGGCTGGAACTGGCACGTGAACCCATGGTGTGGTGGTCCCTGATTGCGGCGTTTTGTTTCATGTTCGCGCTGGTGCTGGCGGCAAATCTGTTTGCTGATGCGGTACGGGATGCCTTTGATCCGCGTATCCGGGAGCAAGGGATATGAGTGCCGCGACCGAAATTTTATTAAGCGTGCGCGATTTGAAGGTTGAATTCGGTCCACCTGCTTCTGCCGTGCGGGCCGTCGATGGGGTGAGTTTCGATATCTATCGGGGTGAAACCTTTGCCTTGTTGGGGGAATCCGGTTGCGGCAAGTCCGTGACGGCGCTGTCATTGTTGCAGCTGGTGACAGCTCCGGCCGGGCGGATTGTGGGTGGTGAAGTCATATTCAATGGCCAGGATCTACTTGGCCTGTCTGAGTCACAGATGCGAAGTGTGCGCGGTAACCGCATTAGCATGATCTTCCAGGAACCGATGACCTCACTCAATCCGGTGTTGACGGTGGGCGAACAAATCGATGAGGTGTTGAAACAGCACACCGGCCTGGAAAAACAGGCCCGCCGCGATCGCATTCTGGACTTACTCGATGCGGTAGGCATTCCGGCGCCGGCCCGGCGGGTCAACGATTATCCCCATCAATTTTCCGGCGGGATGAAACAGCGCGTGATGATTGCCATCGCCCTGGCGGGGGATCCGGAATTACTGATTGCCGATGAACCGACCACCGCCCTGGATGTGACCATCCAGGCACAGGTGCTGGAACTGCTGGCGCGGATACAACAGGACAGGGGAATGGCCATCCTGCTAATTACGCATGATCTCGGTATTGTGGCGGATACGGTGGATCATGTGGGCCTGATGTATGCCGGACAACTGGTTGAAAGCACCTCGCGGCGTGAATTCTTCCGGAATCCTCGACATCCGTACGCACGCAAGCTGTTTGCCGCCGTACCTGATGCCCGCAAGCGTGGGCGGAATCTGGAAACCATCAAGGGATCAGTGCCGAGCCTGAGCCACCGGTTCACTGGCTGTCGCTTTGTTGATCGTTGTGATGAGGCCTGGATGCGCTGCCATGAACAGGCGCCACGCTGGCTCGGTCAGGACCTTGCGGCAGGTGATCGTCACGGTGTCCGTTGCCATCGCTTTGATCCTGCTGTCGACGTGCCTGCCGTGGTGACGGCGAAAACAAGCCCTGCTTCTATCCCGGTCGTCACGGAGGAGGGGTCAGATACAACTCCGAGTCTGTTGCGGGTGCAGGATTTAAAAGTCCATTTCCCGATCCGCAAGGGACTGTTCAAACGGACCGTGGGTCACGTCCGGGCGGTTGATGGTGTGGATCTGGATATCAGGACGGGACAGACTCTGGCCCTGGTGGGTGAATCCGGCTGTGGCAAGACCACGGCGGGTAAAGCCCTGCTGCAGTTGCTTCGGCCCACGGCGGGTTCCGTGCGGTACCGTGATCAGGAACTGACCAGATTAAAGGCCGACAAGTTACGGCGTCTGCGCTCCGAAATGCAGATCATTTTTCAGGATCCTTTTTCTTCCATGAATCCAAGGATGATGGTCAGCAGTATCCTGGAAGAAGGCATGCAGGCGCAGGGTGTGGGTGGCAACGAAAGGGAACGACAACAGCGCATTGAAACACTTTTATCTCACGTTGGCTTACAGGCCGAGGCCGCGTCGCGGTATCCGCATGAATTTTCCGGCGGTCAGCGACAACGTATCTGTATCGCCCGTGCCCTGGCAGTGGAGCCGCAGTTGATTGTCTGCGATGAACCCACCAGTGCGCTGGATGTGTCGGTACAGGCCCAGACCCTCAATTTGTTGAAAGACTTGCAGTCCGAGCTGGGTTTGAGTTACCTGTTCATCACTCATAACCTGTCGGTGGTGGCCTATCTGGCACATCAGGTCGCGGTGATGTATCTCGGTCGGATCGTCGAATCCGGTCCGGTTGAGAAACTCATGCACGAACCCCGGCATCCCTATACCCGGGCGTTGCTATCCGCCATCCCGGTGATTGAAAAAGA
>JBECLA010000045.1:0-7758 GCA_040235565.1 Thiohalomonadales bacterium
CAGACACTTCTATAAAAAACAATGAGTTACCAGGTTCTGGCCCGTAAATGGCGGCCGCGCACATTCGATGAAATGGTCGGGCAGGAGCATGTCCTGCGCGCCCTGATCAATGCGCTGGACAATGATCGGCTGCATCATGCCTTTTTGTTTACCGGAACCCGGGGGGTGGGCAAGACTACCATCGCGCGTATCCTGGCCAAGTCGCTGAATTGTGAGCAAGGTGTGAGTTCCCGGCCCTGTGGTCAGTGCAGCACCTGTCGGGAGATTGACGAAGGTCGGTTTGTGGATCTGATCGAAGTGGATGCCGCTTCCCGCACCAAGGTGGATGAGACCCGGGACTTGCTTGATAACGTGCAGTACGCGCCAACCCGTGGGCGTTACAAGGTGTACCTCATCGACGAGGTGCACATGTTCTCCAATCACAGTTTCAATGCCCTGCTGAAAACCCTGGAAGAACCGCCGCCGCATGTGAAATTTTTGCTGGCCACGACGGATCCGCAAAAACTGCCAGTGACGATTCTGTCGCGTTGCCTGCAATTTAACCTGCGTCGTTTACCGACCGAACGGATTGAGGATCACCTCGGCCACATTCTCCAGGCGGAAGGGATCGACAGCGAGGCCGCTGCCTTGCACCGGCTGGCCCGCGCCGCCGACGGCAGCATGCGGGATGCCTTGAGCTTGCTGGATCAGGCCATTGCATTCGGCGGCGGAAAAGTCACCGCAGCGGAAGTCCAGGCGATGCTCGGCAGCATCGAACAGGATCACGTGTTTCGCCTGCTGGAGGATCTGGCCAATGACGACGGTGCAGCCATTATGCAAACCGTCGCCGATCTGGCGCAACAGGCGCCCGATTATGCCGATGTCCTGGCGGAACTGATCACCAGCCTGCACCACCTGGCCCTGCTGAAACAGGTACCGGAAGCCTGGCTGGAAACCATGGGGGACAAGACGCGCTTGCTGGCGCTGGCGGAGCGTTTCAGTCCGGAAGATTTGCAACTCTACTACCAGATTGCTCTGACCGGTCGGCGTGACTTGCCGTTGGCACCCGAACCGCGCAGCGGCCTGGAGATGGTCTTGTTGCGTATGTTGGCGTTTCGGCCGAGTGATGTTGCAGCATCAGCTCAGACAGCACCCACCCCATCAACGCGACAACCGGCCGCGGCAAGTCCGGCCACTCCGACAAGCCGGCCGGTACCCACAGCGAAGCAAACGGAAACGGTTGCGGTTCCTGCTCCACCGAGTGATGAGACCGGGCCGGCCAAACCCGTTACGACCATAACGCCGGCGGGTGACGCAGGTGACTGGCATCAGATTGTTGCCGGTTTGCAGCTGGGTGGCGTGATGCAACAACTGGTGGCGCATTGTGTGATGCAGGAATTGTCCGACACGCAGATTCACCTCGCCCTGGCCACCACCAGTGCCCCCCTGTTGAACAAGGAACGCGAGGCCAGCCTGCGCGAGGCGCTGGTAAGGTATTTCGGGCGGCCGTTAAAGCTGCAAATTGAACTCAAGGATGCGGAAGGCGAAACCCCGGCCGGCCGGGAAGCTCGTTTGCAAGCGGAACGCCAGGCGGCTGCCGAGGCCGCGATCGATAGCGATCCCAATGTACAATCCATTCTGGATGCTTTTGACGGTCAGGTGCGGCCCGATTCGGTACAACCCATTGAAACCAATTAAATAGAGGAAACACATCATGAAAGGTGGACTTGGTAATCTGATGAAGCAAGCCCAGAAGATGCAGGCTGACATGCAGAAAGCCCAGGAAGAGTTGGCGAATATTGAAGTCCAGGGGCAGTCCGGTGGTGGGCTGGTGAGTGTGACCATGACCTGCCGGCATGACGTCAAACGTGTCACCATTGATGACAGCGTGATGGACGACAAGGAAATGCTGGAGGATCTGGTTGCCGCGGCGGTGAATGATGCCGTGCGCCAGGTCGAGAAAACCGTAGAAGAGAGGATGTCCGGCCTGACGTCTGGCATGGGGCTGCCCGGCGGATTCAAGCTGCCTTTCTAAATCGACATGTCGACACCCCTGATCGGTCAGTTGATTGAGGCGTTGCGCTGCCTGCCCGGTGTCGGACCCAAATCGGCACAGCGTATGGCTTACCATCTGCTGGAGCGGGACCGCGAAGGGGCACGCCAGCTGGCCGAGGTATTGAACCAGGCGGTTGAACAGGTGGGGCATTGTGAGCAATGCCGCACCCTCAGTGAAACCGCCTTATGTAATCTGTGTGCCAGCCATAACCGTGAACGCAGTCTGCTGTGCATCGTGGAATCCCCGATTGATGTGCAGGCCATCATACAGGCGACCGACTATCGTGGTGTCTTCTTCGTATTAATGGGCCACCTGTCTCCGCTGGATGGGATTGGGCCGGACGATATTGGTCTGGATGATCTGGCCAGGCGGCTGGATGAGGGCGAAGTCAAGGAAGTGATCCTGGCCACCAATCCCACGGTGGAAGGGGAAGCAACGGCCCATTACATTGCCGAGATGGTCAAGCGGCGGAATATCAGGGTCACCCGCATTGCCCATGGCGTCCCCATGGGAGGCGAACTGGAGTTCGTCAACAGCAGTACCCTGTCCCAGGCTTTCAGTGGCCGGTCGCAGCTATAATTGCCAGCATACAGATTCCCACTGTATTTAATTCATCGTTTCTTCCAGTGATACCAGGATCCGCTGGTAGCTCTGGTAACGCTGTGCGGAGATGTCCCCATCTGCCACGGCCTTCGCCACGGCACAACCCGGTTCACCTCGGTGCAGACAATCGCGAAAGCGGCATTCTGCGGCATAGTTACGAAATTCACGAAAACCGTTTGCGACCTCGGGCGGTGACATTTGCCCCAGGCCGAATTCCCGGATGCCGGGCGAATCGATCACATCACCCTGGTTGTCGGGCAGATGATAAAGCCATGCGGTTGTGGTGGTGTGGATCCCCTTGCCAGTGGCCGCGGAGATCTCACCGACCCGGGCGTCGGCATCAGGCAGTATCACATTGATCAGCGAGGATTTACCGACCCCGGATTTGCCGACAAAAATGCTGGTTTTGTGGTGTAACAACGGCAACAAGGCGTCCAGCCCATGTGCTGTCGTGGTACTGGTAAAAATGACGGGGTAACCGATCGCCTCATAAGGTGCCAGCTGTTGCTGAAACTCACTGCGTTGTTGCTGGTCGAGCAAATCGATTTTGTTGAAGACGATCAGCGGTTGGATGCCCATCACCTCGGCGGTAAGGAGATAACGATCGATCAAACCGGTTGAAAAATCCACGCCGGGAGCGGTCATGATCAACACCTGATCGATGTTGGCGGCAATGGTTTTTTTCCGCCCGTTTTTATCCAGCCGGACCAGTTCGGAATGACGGGGTTGACGCTCACTAATGGCACAATCCTGATGATTACCCGCCTGCCAATGCACCCGATCACCGCAGACTACCGTCCCCAGTTTGCGACGCCCGGCACAGCGATGTAATTCCCCATTGAGGTCTTCGACTACCAGTTTGGCGCCAAAATTCGCAACCACCAGTCCTGGTCGGGCGACGGGAAGGCTTGAGCGAGGTTCAGGGTTTTGTTCTGGTGATTTGCTCATCCGCCGGGGTGAACTGAAATAACGTTACAACTCACCCAGCGAATTGATTCGGGCGGCACAGATAAAGTCGTTGTCGGACAGGCCACCGATGGAGTGGGTCGAGAAGGTGACTGTGCAGCGGTTATAGCCGACTTCCAGATCAGGATGATGATCGGTTTGATGCGCGATCCATGCCACGGCATTTACAAACGCCATGGTCTGATGGAAATTCTTGAATCGGAACTCGCGGGTGATGGCGCTTGCTGAATTGCTTAACTTCCAATCCGGCATTTCCCGCAACAGTTCGGTCGCCTGTTCCTGAGCCAAAGGCGGGGTGCCTTTGGCAATGGGCTGACATTTCCGCGAGGCCAGATCCGTCATGATCTATTCCGGAAACTGGTAATACATCTTGTTCAGGTAAGCCACCACATCATCGATCTGGTCTGCCGGCCAGGAGACGCCCATGCTGTTTTTGCAGCGCTGGACCTGGGAACGGAGTGCCGGCAGGGACTCGATGCGGCGATCCGGGCGAGTGTAGATACCGGTACCATCACCCCCCACAATCGAAACATGACACTCGACGCAATTATCGTCGTGTAACGATTTACCCCGTTCGGTATCGGCGGCCATTGTCGTAGTGGTGAGGGCGCTGAGTAAGAGTGCGGTGAACGTTTGGCTTTTCATAATTTTCCGATGTTTTGTAAGCGAATTATCAAGCAGGATGCGTTACAAGTTTACGCGACAAATGCGCCACACGCACGGGCGCGGGGGGATGCGAATCATGAAACGCGGAGTAAATGGGATCCGGTGTCAGGGTGCTGGCGTTTTCTTCGTAAAGTTTAACCAGGGCCTGGATCAGGATCGCGGCGTCACTTTGCTGGGCGGCATAGTCATCGGCCTCGAATTCATGCTTGCGACTGAAGTGAGCCATCAGGGGTTGCAGATACAGGCTGAAGATCGGTGAAACCATCATGAACAGGATCAGCGCCATGTAGGTTGACGCTTCCGCTACACCGAGGCCGCTATAGAATTCCGGCAGTTTCATCAGCCAGGCAAGGATTGCCAGTCCTGCCAGACTGAGCACCGCCATACTGATAATGCGCTTCTGGATATGACGGCGTTTGAAATGGCCCAGTTCATGTGCCAGCACGGCTTCCACTTCGTCCGGGTTGAGCGACTTCAGCAACGTATCAAAGAATACGATGCGTTTGTTGGTACCCAGCCCGGAGAAATAGGCATTGCCATGACTGGAACGTCGAGAGCCATCCATCACGAAGACGCCATTGCTTTGAAAACCACAACGGCCAAGCAAGTCTTCGATGCGTTGTTTCAGCGCCTGATCCTCCAGCGGGACAAACTTGTTGAATATCGGCGCGATGAAGGCCGGCCAGGCCCACAGCATTAACAGGCTAAAGCCCATCCACACGATCCACACATACAACCACCACAGGGGGCTGGCATCCTGCATCAACCACAGGACCAGGCTTGCCAGCGGGATACCCAGGATCAGCATGACGAGTAAATGCTTGATCTGATCACTGATGAAAATGCCCGGCGTGGCGCGATTAAAACCGAAGCGTTGTTCGATCACGAAGGTGCGATAGATAGCGAACGGCAAATCCAGCAAACTGCTGATGATGAGCACACTGAAAATGACCGCTATCCCGGTGATCAGGGGTGACAGGGTCACATCACGCCACAAGCTGTCCACCAGCTGCAGCCCGCCGCCCAGCGTCCATAACAATAGCAGCACTGCCCCCAGCACCAGTTCCATCATGCCCAGTCGCAAGCGTGTCACCGTATAGTCGGCGGCTTTCTGATGAGCCGCGAGCGGGATCCGCGCCTTGAAGGCATCGGGCACCACGTTGCGATGGCGTTGCACATGTACGAGCTGGCGACGGTCAAGCCAGAACTGAATGCCCAGTGACAGCACAAGGGCGAGTAGAAAAATCAGCGTAATCCAATTCATGATAAGTTAAATCGATTTGATATCAGCGATGCAGGGTAGCCTCTGTTAGAATGCATGGCAAGCGTCATCATGACTTACTAAGGAAAGACAATAACCATGCCGCAAAATTCCAATAACCTCATCTGGATCGACCTGGAAATGACGGGTCTGGATACCCAGCAGGATGTCATTATCGAAATTGCCACCGTCATCACCGACAGTGAACTGAACATTCTGGATGAAGGCCCGGTGCTGGCGATTCATCAAAGTGACGACATTCTCAATGCCATGGATGACTGGAATACCCGGCAACATGGTCAGTCGGGGCTCACCGCGCGGGTGAAAAGCAGTGCCGTCACCGAAGCGGAAGCGGAACGACAAACCATCGAGTTTTTACGTGAATATGTGCCGGCCAATGCCTCACCCATGTGTGGCAACAGCATTTGTCAGGATCGTCGGTTCTTGGCCCGCTGTATGCCGGAGCTGGAAAAGTATTTTCACTATCGCAATCTGGATGTCAGCAGTCTCAAGGAACTGGCTAAACGCTGGGCACCCAGGGTTTTCAAGGGCTTCTCGAAAGAATCCACCCATCTGGCGCTGGATGATATCCGGGATTCGATTGCGGAATTGAAATACTACCGTGAGCATTTGCTGAAACTGGACGAAGGCTAGGGAATCGTTTTTATTCACGGTGAAGATCCCGTTACCGGATTTTCACTGTAGGCGACTGAAAAATCACAAAAATCAATTCCGGGTGACGCAGATCGCAGGTAAATCACGCGCTGATTAAGGGGGAAATAGCGGTACTGGTTCGAGGGGAACGCATCAAATTTGTCCAGCCGGTAAGATTAATACATAATCAATTTGGGGTTTATATTGAATTTTCAGTGAATTACGCCACAATTTTGATGTATTATTACAAGAAAATTGCCACATTCTTAATGGTATATATTAAAGTAAAATAGCGGGCATCCCTGATCGAGGGGGATGTGGGAGGAATTGTGGGCCAGCAACCACAATGCAACATGCATATAATTCATAATATTGAGGTTATGCCATGAATGGCATTGCAATGTACGCCACCAGTCAATCACGAATTCAAGATGATCTAGTCGAAAGGCACGAGCCGTTGGTAAAACGGATTGCCTATCATCTCATCAACCGTCTCCCCGCCAGTGTCCAACTCGAAGACTTGATCCAGGCCGGCATGATCGGGCTGCTGGAAGCTTCACGCAATTACGACGAGAACCAGGGGGCCAGTTTTGAAACCTACGCCGGCATCCGTATACGCGGTTCCATGCTGGATGAAATCCGTAAAAATGACTGGGCACCCCGGTCCGTACATCGCAAGGCGCGCATGGTGGCCGAAGCCGTGCGGGAAATCGAGCACAATGAAGGGCGTGACGCCCGCGATACCGAAATCGCCGAGATGCTCGATATGAGTCTGGAAGAGTATTACAAGATCTTGCAGGACAACTGTTATCACAAGGTACTGAGTTTTGAGGACATGGGTACGGGTGATGACTCCATGCTGGATAACATGTCCGATAATGCTCCGGGCATCCTTGATGGCCTGCAGCGCGAAAATATTTCCCACCTGGTGGCCGAAGCCATTGCCAGCCTGCCGGAACGGGAACGTCTGGTGATGGCCCTGTACTATGATGATGAACTTAACCTGCGCGAGATCGGTGCAGTAATGGGTGTGAGTGAATCACGCGTCAGCCAGATACACAGCCAGGCCGTGGTGCGTTTGCAAGCCCGCATGCAGACCCGGCTGGAAGAAGAATAAACCTGTTATATAAAGTTCAAGTACGTTCCTTTCCCTTTCGCGACCTTCCTGGTCGTGTCGAGATTTTTCCGAGACAGCTTCTGTAATGTGTTTCTTTAAACTCAATCCGGGTCTTTAAATTTTATTTTTTTAACCACTTATACCTGAGTAATTCACTTGAAACTCAGCGTATTTATCTCCCGATTTTTGTAGACGTATTAAAACTAAAGTCAGCCTTTATGACAGCCGATACGTCAAATAATCCTGACCTGGCGATGGTTAATTACAGGATGGGTTGAAATCTAAAGTTTTAACTTTCCGAACCGACAAACTGAATATCTTAGAACATTCTTATGTTCTTATACAAAGTCTAAATTTGTACACAATTTAAGTATGTTTAAACGACAACACCAACAGGTTTCTAACGACAGTTTCATTTACTGGGGAATTTCTTGTTGAAATCTCACGCACGCGCAG
>JBECLA010000152.1:0-13897 GCA_040235565.1 Thiohalomonadales bacterium
ATGAAAAGGTCGAGACGACCCGCTGCGGCGGACTGTCAAACTGCCAGGATGATCAACAGTGTCTGACCCACGAACTGTGGACCGAATTAAGCGGCCAGATTCATCAATTTCTGATGGGTATCAGCCTGGGCCAACTGGTGGAACGCAAGGGTGTACAGGAAGTTGCCGCTCGCCAGGAGCGGGTGCAGCAACAAATCCAGTATCAACCACCCAAAGTTGAATCTGCCTGAGATCAAGTGCGCACCGCACGCTTTCGCTCACCAGCGCTGGCGGCAGTCAAGACTTGAACCTGGTTACCGTGGCTTGTACAAGCCAACGGTATCGAGCTGGAGATCGTTGAAGTAATGAAGACACCAATTTATTTTGATTATTCCGCAACCACGCCGGTGGATCCGCGCGTCGCGAAAATGATGTGTGACTGTTTGACACTGGATGGCAATTTCGGCAATCCGGCCTCGCGTTCCCATTCCTATGGCTGGCAAGCCGAAGAAGCGGTTGAAACCGCCCGTCAGCAGGTGGCCGACCTGATCAATGCCGATCCCAAGGAAATCGTATTTACTTCGGGTGCGACCGAGTCCGACAACCTGGCGATCAAGGGTGTGGCGCATTTTTATCAGAAGCAGGGTAAGCACATCATTACCTGCAAGACCGAACACAAGGCCGTGCTGGATTCGTGCCGGCAACTGGAGCGCGAAGGTTTCGAAGTGACCTATCTGGATCCGGAAAACAACGGGCTGATCGATCTGGATAAACTGCAAGCGGCCATCCGGGATGACACGATTCTGGTGAGCATCATGCACGTCAATAACGAAATCGGTGTCATTCAGGATATCAAAGCTATCGGTGAAATAACCCGGGCGCGCAAGGTCCTGTTTCATGTCGATGCGGCACAAAGTGCCGGCAAGGTGCCGATTGACCTGCAGGATATGAAAGTGGATCTGATGTCCTTCTCGGCCCACAAAATCTACGGCCCCAAGGGTATCGGCGCCCTGTATGTACGACGCAAACCCCGCGTGCGCCTGGAAGCGCAGATGCATGGCGGCGGGCATGAACGCGGGATGCGTTCCGGAACCCTGGCCACGCACCAGATTGTTGGCATGGGTGAAGCTTTTCATCTGGCCAGGGAAGAAATGGCAACCGACAACGAACGTATCCGCATGCTGCGCGATCGCCTGTTGAAAGGCCTGGAAGATATTGAAGAAAGCTATATTAATGGTGATATGGAACAGCGAATTCCCCACAACCTGAATATCAGCTTTAACTTCGTGGAAGGGGAATCCATGATGATGGCCTTAAAGGACCTGGCGGTGTCATCGGGTTCCGCCTGTACGTCTGCCAGTCTCGAGCCGTCGTATGTGCTGCGAGCCCTGGGCCGGAATGATGAGCTGGCGCACAGTTCTATCCGTTTCTCTATCGGTCGTTTCACCACCGAAGAAGAAATTGATTACGCCATTGAAGACATCAAGAACCACATCGGTAAATTGCGTGAATTGTCGCCCCTGTGGGAAATGTACAAGGACGGTATTGATCTGGATTCTATTGAGTGGACCGCCCATTAAAGGTTGTTCCGCGAAGACTAAATTCTACTTTCGTGAGGTAAGAAGTCATGGCCTATAGTGATAAAGTGATCGATCATTATGAAAACCCGCGTAATGTCGGCAGTATGGATAAGGATGATAGCCATGTGGGTACCGGTATGGTGGGAGCACCGGCTTGTGGCGATGTTATGCGGCTGCAAATCAAGGTAAATGACGAGGGCGTAATCGAGGACGCCAAGTTTAAAACCTATGGTTGTGGTTCGGCTATTGCTTCCTCTTCGCTGTTAACCGAATGGGTCAAAGGCAAGTCACTAGAAGAAGCGGCGGCAATCAAGAACACGGAAATTGCCCATGAACTTGAATTGCCTCCCGTCAAGATTCATTGTTCGGTGCTGGCTGAAGATGCCATCAAGGCGGCCATCAGTGACTACAAGGAAAAGCAGGGCGACGATGATGTTGCCAAGAGTGCCTGAACCAACAGGATAAGCAGTATGGGAATCACATTAACCGATACCGCGGCAGAACGAGTCAAAGCCTTTCTCTCCAACCGTGGCAAAGGCGAAGGTTTGCGCCTGGGTGTAAAAACAACCGGATGTTCCGGGATGGCGTACGTACTCGAGTTTGTTGATGTTATCGATGACGATGACAAGGTGTTTGAGTCAAACGGTGTCAAGATCATTATCGATCCCAAGAGCCTGGTGTATCTCGATGGCACCGAGCTGGATTATGGCAAGGAAGGCTTGAACGAGGGTTTTAAATTCAATAACCCGAATGTGAAGGATACTTGCGGCTGCGGCGAAAGTTTTACCGTCTAGTCCGGCATTGCTGAATTGGATGTAAATGTCGGATTGAATGACGTTCCTCAGCCATGGCACTGACGCAGAATCATTTCGAGCTGTTTGGATTTCCCGTAGCATTTGATATTGATGCGCACCAGCTTGCGGATCGTTACCGTGAGCTGCAACGTGCCTTGCATCCGGATCGCTATGCCAATGCCAGTGATCGGGAACGGCGGTTGTCTATCCAGCATGCTGCCCAGATCAACGAGGCTTTCCAGACGCTGAAATCCTCACTCCGTCGGGCGCGCTACCTGTTGCAGCTCAAGGGGATCGAATTTGATGACGAAAAGGAAACACATCTCGATTCTGCCTTTCTGATGGAACAAATGGAATTGCGCGAAGCCCTGGCGGAGGTCAGGACAGTCAGCGATCCCCTGGCGAGCCTGAGCGGCATCATGGCAGATATCAAAGCGCGTCAGCAGATGATGGAAAAGCAATTACGGGAATTGTTCGCCAAGGATAACGAGCAAACCCGACAACAGGCAAAGCAACTGGTGCAGAAGATGCAGTTTCTGGTTCGCCTGCAACAGGAAGCGGAAGAACTGGAAGAAGAACTGGTTGCGGCAATGTGACTAGTGGCGAGATTGATAAGACCAAACAGGTCATCTCTTTTGCTGTCGGGGAATTCATTCAAGGCTCGGTATTATCAAAGGTAACATGTAGACATGGCCCTGCTGCAAATCAGTGAACCGGGACAATCCAGCAGTCCCCATGAACACCGGCTGGCGGCCGGAATTGATCTGGGAACCACCAACTCACTGGTGGCAACGGTTCGCAGTGGCAAAGCGGATACCCTGCCGGATGAACAGAACCGTCACCTGTTACCCTCGGTCGTGCGCTACCTGCCACAACAGGATCCGGTTGTGGGGTATGCTGCCCGCGCCGCGGCAACAGAGGATCCTCTCAACACCATTGCCTCGGTAAAGCGTTACATGGGACGCGGGATCGAGGACATCAAGAACCTCGGCAATCGTTTACCCTATGAATTTGTTGCTGCTGAATCCGCAGTACCCCGGTTTCACACCGCCGGCGGGGATGTCAGTCCCATTGAGGTGTCGGCCGAAATCCTGAGAAGTCTCAAACAACGAGCCGAAGCCAGCTTGAACGGCGATCTCACCGGTGTCGTGATTACCGTTCCGGCCTATTTTGATGACGCCCAACGTCAGGCAACCAAGGACGCCGCCAAACTGGCGGGCCTGAATGTCCTGCGCCTGCTCAATGAACCGACCGCTGCGGCGGTGGCCTATGGCCTGGATAAATCGGCGGAAGGGGTGATTGCGGTATACGATCTGGGTGGCGGGACATTTGATATTTCCATTCTGCGGCTTAACAAGGGTGTGTTCGAAGTCATGGCCACGGCGGGTGACAGTGCCCTGGGCGGGGATGATTTTGATCGGGCCATCGCCAAATGGATCATGCAACAGGCCGGCATCAGTGATGATGCCGGGCACCATCAGCTCCGTCGCCTGATGCGTGATGCCTGTGCGGCCAAGGAAGCCCTGACCCGGACGGCGTCCACGGAGCTGCAGATCGAACTGGATGATGGTTCGGTCTGGCAAGGTACGCTGAGTCGGGAAGCATTGAATCAGATTATTGATCCCCTGATCCAGAAAACCCTGTTGCCCTGTCGGCGCGCCCTGCGAGATGCCGGGGTGACGGCTGAGGAAGTGCAGGCCGTGGTGATGGTGGGGGGATCGACCCGGGTGCCACGCGTGCGTGACAAGGTGGGCGAGTTTTACGGCCAGGATCCGCTGGTGGACATCAATCCGGATACCGTGGTGGCGATTGGCGCGGCGATTCAGGCGGACATCCTGGTCGGGAATAAACCCGATGATGAAATGCTGTTGCTGGATGTCATTCCCCTGTCGCTGGGTCTGGAAACCATGGGTGGTCTGGTAGAGAAGATTATCCCGCGCAACACCACCATTCCCGTGGCACGCGCGCAGGATTTCACCACCTTTAAAGACGGCCAGACCGCCATGTCGATTCATGTGGTGCAGGGTGAGCGCGAGCTGATCAGTGATTGTCGTTCCCTGGGACGCTTCACCTTGCATGAGATCCCGTCCATGGTGGCGGGCGCGGCCCGGATTCGGGTCACTTTTCAGGTTGACGCAGATGGCTTGTTGTCTGTCACGGCGCGGGAGGAAACCACCGGGGTACAGAGTGGCATTGAAGTGAAACCTTCCTATGGTCTCACGGATAATGAAATTGAGACGATGCTGCGGGATTCCATTGAACACGCCGAGGATGATGTCGCGGCGCGTAAACTGCTGGAGCAACAGGTGGAAGCGGATCGTGTCCTCGAAGCGCTGGCGGTTGCCCTGGTGCAGGATCGTGACTTGTTGTCTGAAGAGGAACGTATAGAGATAGAGAAAGCCGCGACCAGTTTGCAGGCCAGGCGTGATGGTAACGATCACCTGGCGATCAAAACGGCGATCAGTGAGCTGGATAAGACGGCGAAAGATTTTGTCGCACGACGTATGGATTCCAGTATCAAGAAAGCGCTTGCCGGCCATAGCGTCGCTGAAATTGCCGGCGAGGACGATAAATAATTAACTGTAAGTAAGACGAAACGATGACCAGACTGATTTTTTTACCCCATGAAGAAATCTGCCCCAACGGGGCAGTGATTGAAGCCGATCCCGGTACCACCGTATGTGATGCGGCCCTGGCCAATGGTATTGATATCGAGCATGCCTGTGAAAAATCCTGTGCCTGCACCACCTGTCATGTGTATATCCGCGAGGGCTTCGACTCGCTGGAAGAGTCAACCGAGGAGGAGGATGATCTCCTCGACAAGGCCTGGGGACTGGAACCGGATTCACGCCTGAGTTGTCAGGCCGTGGTCGGGGATACCGAACTGGTGATCGAAATCCCGAAATACACTATCAATATGGTTTCCGAAAACCACTGAGTAGGGAGAAACGCGCATGGCTTTGAAATGGACCGATACCCTGGAGATTGCCATTGCCCTGGATGAAGCCCGTCCGGAGGTGGACCCACAGTATGTCCGTTTTACCGACCTGCACGACTGGGTCTGTGAACTGGCGGAGTTTGACGACGATCCCAAGCGTTCCGGTGAAAAAATTCTCGAAGCGATCCAGATGGCCTGGATCGAGGAGAAAGACTGAGTTTTGCTGTCGTGACCCCCGGCATTTTGGCAATTGCCTGATTTTGCAGCAAAAGCTAAAATTTGTTTCCAGACTGAATTTGTGAATTAAACCCGTGCTCCGGCACGGGTTTGTGTTATTTTGAGTGTGTCTTTTTGGAGTTAATATGGCAATTGAACGTACCCTTTCTATTATTAAGCCCGATGGTGTAGCGAAAAACATCATCGGCAAGATTTACAGCCGCTTCGAAACAGCCGGACTGCAAATCATCGCCGCCAGGATGCTGCACCTGAGCCAGGAACAGGCGGGTGAGTTCTATGCCGTACACAAGGAACGCCCCTTCTATGGTGAGCTGATTGAATTCATGACATCCGGCCCGGTGATGGTACAGGTGCTGGAAGGGGAGAACGCCATCAGTAAAAACCGTGAAGTGATGGGGGCGACCAATCCCAAGGACGCGGCGGAAGGAACCATCCGCGCCGACTTTGCCGAAACGGTGGATGAGAATATCGTGCATGGTTCGGATGGCCCGGATACCGCCAGGGTGGAAATTGCGTTCTTTTTTAAAGATGACGAAATCTGTCCGCGGACACGTTAACCTGAGGTTTTAACTTGACTGAGCACATCAAAGTCAATCTGCTGGATTTTGACCGGCAAGGACTGGAAGCCTATTTCACCGCCATGGGTGAGAAGGCTTTTCGTGCTTCACAGGTACTGAAATGGATTTACCAGGGCGGGGTCGATACTTTTGATGAGATGACCAACCTGAGTAAGTCCCTGCGTGAAAAACTGACACACCAGGCCGAGATTCGTACCCCGGAGATTGTTACCCAGCAGCTTTCCGATGACGGCACCATCAAGTGGTTGTTGCGAGTTGATAGTGGAAATTGCATCGAAACCGTGTTCATTCCCGAAGCGGATCGGGGAACTTTGTGTATCTCTTCCCAGGTTGGCTGTGCCCTTGATTGCAGTTTCTGTTCAACCGCCCAGCAGGGTTTCAATCGGAACCTGTCCACCGGGGAAATCATCGGCCAGCTCTGGGTCGCTAACAAGGCAATGCAATGTTTGCCGCGCAACGAACGGGTGATCAGCAACGTCGTGTTGATGGGGATGGGGGAACCGTTACTGAATTTTGACAATGTCGTGCGTGCCATTAATCTGATGATGGATGACAATGCCTATGGGTTGTCGAAACGACGGGTGACCATCAGCACCTCTGGCGTGATTCCGGCCCTGCAACGTTTGAAGCAGGTCAGTGATGTCAGCCTGGCGGTGTCCCTGCATGCGCCAACCGATGCCCTGCGTGATCAACTGGTGCCCTTGAACAAGAAATATCCCATCAAACAACTCCTCGCCGCCTGCAAGGATTATGTCGCAGGCGCGACGCGGCGCAAGGTGACGTTTGAATATGTCATGCTGGAAGGCATTAATGACAGCCCTGAACAGGCGCGGCAACTCGTGAAGGTCTTGCAAGGCGTGCCTGCCAAGGTGAACCTGATTCCCTTCAATCCGTTTCCGGGCACGCACTACCGGGTATCCAGTCAGGCCCGGATCGACAGATTTCGTGATATTCTGATGCAGGCCGGACTGATTACCGTGACCCGCAAGACCCGGGGAGACGACATTGACGCCGCTTGCGGGCAGTTGGCGGGTAAAGTACTGGATCGTACCAAACGGCAGTCGCGTCGTACTGTCGCGATGACGAACAGGACATAACAATAATGAAAAACAGGTTCGGTTTTCTTTTCATCATTACAGTATTATTTGTGTCGGCTTGTGTTTCCGAACCGCAACGGGAAGGCAAGGATCTTGACGATGCCTCGGATTACAATGCGCAAATGGGGCTCGAGTATCTGAAGCAGGGTCGTTACGATATCGCCCTGGGTAAATTGAAAAAAGCAGTCGAACAGAATCCGGACAATGCCATTGCCCAGCATTACATCGCAGTATTGTACCAGCAGCTAGGCGAGTTTGATAAAGCGGAACAGCATTTCCAAAAAGCGCTGGATCTGACGCCCAAGAATTCAGACCTGCAAAACAATTACGGCGTGTTTCTGTGTAATGCTAAAAAATACCAGGAAGCCTATCGCTATTTCGACAAGGTCTTAAAAGATCCCCTGTATCAAGCCAAGGGAGCGGTCTATGAAAACGTCGGTCTGTGTGCCCAGGCGCAAGGGGATATTTCAAAAGCCGAAGAGAACTTCAAATTCGCCTTGCGTCTGTATCCCGAGTCGCCCAAATCATTGCTGGGGATGGCGCAGATCAGCTTTGACAAACAAAAATATTCCGTGGCCCGCAAGTATTACTATGGCTATCTGGAAAATGCCCGCCAGACACCGGAAAGTCTGTGGCTCGGGATCCTGCTTGAGAAGCGGAGCGGTAATAAAAACCGTATGGCCAGTTACAAGGTCCTGCTCAAAGGAAAATACCCGGATTCAAAAGAAGCTGAATTACTGAGAAAAATGGAAGCCAGCGGCCAGATCTGATATGGAAGATGAGACGCAAACCGTGATTGATTCACCGGCGAGTGAGACTTACAACTGGCCGGGGCAGCGCCTGCGCCAGGCCCGGGAAGAGATGAACCTGAGCCGTCAGGATGTTGCCCGAAAACTGCGACTGGATGCCGGTCTGATTCAGGCGCTGGAAGACAATGACCGGGAGGCATTGCCGGCACAGACCTATCTGGTGGGGTATCTGCGAAGTTATGCCCGGCTCCTCAATCTGCCGGTTGACAGCATCATCGCCGACACCCGCCAGAATTTACAGCCTACTTCGACCCTGGTACCCGATAATATCGACTATCGTAACCCTCAACGCTTCGAGAACCTCCTGCGCCTGGTATTGCTGGGGATGCTCGTGGTGCTGATCCTCGCAATGGGCTACTGGTTCCTGAGCCTGGAACCGGAATGGCTCAGTCAGTGGTTCGATCGGAACGGCTAGTCCGGATTTCCCCCTCGATCTCCCGCCGGGAGGCGAATCTGCACGGATCACGGGATGTCCGTGGCCTGACGCTTCGAGTATAATCTCGCCTTTATTTTCAAGGCCCTGTGTCACACGCGGCGTGTTACGGGAAAGCCGGACAAAGAAACCAGAACCAGGAAACCAGCTGTGTCCAAATCCATCCAGGCCATCCGTGGTATGAACGATATCCTGCCGGGCGAGACGCCGCGTTGGCAGTATGTGGAAAGTGTCTTCCGGGAACTGATGGCCGCCTATGGCTATAGCGAAATCCGTTTGCCATCGCTGGAGAAAACCGAACTGTTCAAGCGATCCATCGGCGAAGTGACCGATATTGTCGAAAAGGAAATGTACACCTTTGCGGATCGCAACGGTGACAGCCTGACCCTGCGTCCCGAAGGCACCGCTGGTTGTGTCCGGGCCTGTATTCAGAATGGCTTGTTGCACAATCAAACCCAGCGCTTGTGGTACCTGGGTCCCATGTATCGCCATGAACGTCCGCAAAAAGGTCGCTATCGCCAGTTTCACCAGCTGGGAGTGGAAAGCTTTGGTTATGAAGGCCCCGATATTGATGCCGAGCTGATTGCCATGACGGCACGCTTGTGGCGCAAACTCGATATGGCGGATGAAGTCAGTCTGGAAATCAATTCCCTCGGAAGTGCCGAAGCACGACAGGACTACCGGGACACCCTGGTGGCGTATTTGCAGCAACACCGGAATCAACTGGATGAAGACAGCCTGCGACGTCTGGAGACCAATCCGTTACGCATTCTGGATAGTAAAAATCCGGACATGCAGGCGCTGATCGAGGCGGCGCCGAAGCTGCTGGAGCACCTGGATGGTGAATCCCGGCGGCATTTTGAAGCGCTATGCGCCATGCTGGATATGATGGGTATCGCCTACCGGGTTAATCATCGTCTGGTGCGTGGCCTGGATTATTATTCCAGGACAGTATTCGAGTGGGTGACGAATCGCCTCGGGGCGCAAGGTACGGTATGTGCGGGCGGCCGGTTTGACGGCCTGGTAGAACAACTCGGCGCACGTCCTGTCCCGGCGATGGGCTTTGCGCTCGGACTGGAACGGCTGGTGGCATTATTGGAAGACAAAACATTGCCTGATCGGTCATCGCCGCATGCCTACCTGTTGCTGGCGGGTGAGCAAGCCGAACAACGGGGCCGTCTGTTGGCGGAACAATTGCGCGACAAACTGCCACAGTTGCGACTGGTGGTAAATTGCGGTGGTGGCAGTTTCAAAAGCCAGATGAAGCGGGCGGATAAAAGTGGCGCTCAGCTGGCGCTGATACTGGGTGAGAATGAAATCAACCAGCAACAAATCAGCGTCAAGCATCTACGGCAGGAACAGGCACAAAGCGTCATAGCGATGAACGAGTTAGCCGAATTTCTGTCAACAACCTTGCAGTTTTGACTTTGAACAACGCTGAGACAGCGGGAGCGAATGGTGGAGAGATACCAAACAGAAGATGAACAGGTCCAGGCAATCAAGGACTGGTGGAAGGAAAACGGTCGTGCCGTGATCGCCGGTTTGGTGATTGGTATTGGCATAATCGCGGGTTATCGTTACTGGACAAAGTACCAGACTACCCAGTCGGAACAGGCCTCAATCATTTATGCCCAGGTCATTGCCAGCACCGTAACAGCGGATAGGGAGAAAGCGTTCGAAGAGGGACAAAATCTGATCACCAATTACAGTGGTACGCCTTATGCTGGCCTGGCTGCATTGTCCCTGGCGAAGCTGGCCCTGGCCGACGCCGACTATGCCACGGCAGCCACGCAACTGCGCTGGATACTGGATAACGACAACGATACGGGTCTGCAACACGTTGCCCGGTTACGTCTGGCGCGCGTGCTGGCAGCAGATAATAAACCGGATCTGGCATTAAGCCTGCTCAACGAACCAGACACGACCGGGTTTACAACGCTATACCAGGAAGTACGTGGCGATATATTGCTACAACAGGGCAAGCAGGCCGAAGCCGCGGCGGAGTACAACAAGGCCCTGGCCGATCTCAATATGAATCCCCAACGACGCCGGATACTGGAAATGAAGTATAACGATCTGGCTGGCAGCACCAGTGAGAAGGTCCAGCCGTGAAATTAGTCAGTCTTTTATTGGTGAGCCTTATCCTGTGGGGCTGCACCACTTCACCATCACCGGTATTGCCACCGGTGGATCTGCTACCCATCGATAACCCCTTGTACGTCCGGAAAAACTGGAACAGCGTGATTGGTCGCGGGGTCGGCCAGAATTATCTCAAACTGCAACCGGTGTTTAATGGCAATACCGGTTACGTGGCTGATTATTTGGGTTATGTCCGCGCCTTTGAAGTCTCGACGGGCAAAACGCTGTGGTCACGTCAACTCGAAACTCCCATCGCCAGTGGCCCGGCCATTGTGGAAAACATGCTGATGTTTGGTACCAGTCAGGGGGAAGTGTTGGCCCGTGACTTGCGCAATGGCGATGAACTCTGGCACACCACCTTGTCCAGTGAAGTACTGGCGCAAGCAAGGGGCGAAGACGGCATTGTAGTGATTCGTACCGTTGACGGTCGGGTCTATGGCCTGGATGCAAAAAATGGCAAACGGCTGTGGGTGTATGATCGCAGTGTACCGCTCTTGACACTACGTGGTATCAGTACGCCGGTCATTCACAATGGCATCGTGATTATTGGTTCCGATAGCGGGAAACTGGCGGCATTGACACTGAAAACCGGCACGGTGTTATGGGAAACACAAATCGCCGATCCGCGCGGGCGGACCGAACTGGAACGCATGATTGATATCGATGCCCAGCCGGTAGTGATGGAGGACGTGGTCTATGTTGTTACCTTCCAGGGACGACTTGCGACAGTGCAACTCGATAGTGGTCGTATGCTCTGGGCCAGAGATATTTCTTCCTACAGCGGTATGGCGCTCGATCCTTATCGTGTCTATATCACAGACTCGGAAAGCCAGGTCTGGGCATTGAACCGGTTTAACGGCGCCACACTCTGGCGGCAGGATGACCTGTTGCGACGTTCTCTTACCGCGCCGGTTTTGCAGGGTCCTTACCTGGTAGTAGCGGATTACGATGGTTATGTGCACTGGTTGAAACGGGAAGACGGCAGCATCGTGGCGCGTAAACGGATTAACCAGGATTGGCATGACGCCCATGCGGATGATTTAGACGACGAGGATGATCCGTTCAGTAAAACCAATAACATACTTGTGGCGCCGAAAGACGTAGACAATATGATCCTGGTGCTGGACCGCATGGGCCACATTGCTGCGTTTGAACTGGAAACACCCTGAGCATTTTTTATAAAGCGCAATATTATTCAATCTTGCCACTGGTTAACCGGCATCCCTGTATCGTATGAAACCTGTCATTGCTCTTGTTGGACGTCCGAATGTTGGTAAGTCGACGTTGTTTAATCGGCTTACCCGATCCCGCGATGCACTGGTTGCCGATCAGCCCGGCCTGACGCGGGATCGCAAGTTTGGAGAAGGCAAGTTGGGCGAGCGGCCCTACATCGTTGTCGATACCGGTGGTTTGAGCGGTGAGGAAGCAGGCGTCGAAAAACTCATGGCGAGCCAGTCCTGGCAAGCCGTTGAGGAAAGCGACATCATCCTGTTTCTGGTTGATGGTCGCGCCGGTATGGTGAGTGAAGATCAGAATATCGCCACACGTTTGCGTGCCACGGGTAAACCCGTCTATCTGGTAGTCAATAAAACCGATGGTTTGCAGGAAGAGGTGGTGACTGCCGAATTTTACGCGATGGGGCTGGGGCAACCCCATCCCATCGCCGCCGCACATGGACGTGGTGTGCGAACCTTGATGAATGCGGTTCTGGCAGAACTTCCGGAAGAAGAAACCATCAGCGAAGCAGAAGAAGCCCGGCAGGGCATTCGTATCGCCATTGTCGGACGCCCCAATGTCGGCAAGTCGACCCTGGTGAATCGCATTCTGGGGGAGGAACGGGTCGTCGCCTTTGATTTACCCGGGACCACACGTGACAGCATCTATCTGCCGTTTGAGCGCGAGGGTCAGGTCTATACCTTGATCGATACCGCCGGGATTCGGCGTCGTAGTCGGGTCAAGGAAACGGTGGAGAAGTTCAGCGTGATCAAGGCCATGCAGGCTATCGAAGATGCGCATGTGGTGATCATGTTGCTGGATGCTCGTGAAGGTATCAGCGAACAGGATGCAACGCTGTTCGGATTTATTCTTGATAGTGGTCGTGCGCTGGTGGTCGCAGTGAATAAATGGGACGGGCTTGAGCGCGATCAACGTGATACGGTGAAGCGGGAACTGGAAGTTAAGTTACCGTTTCTGAAGTTTGCCAGCATTCATTTCATTTCCGCATTGCACGGTTCCGGGGTGGGGAATCTGTTTGATTCGGTCCTTACCGCCTATGAATCAGCCATGCTGGACATGTCCACCCATCGCCTGACGCAATTGCTGGAAGACCTGGTCAGTGCGCATGCCCCTCCGGTCATCAAAGGGCGTCGCATTAAATTACGTTACGCCCATCAAGGCGGCAAGAATCCCCCGATCATCGTGATTCATGGTACCCAGACCGAAGCAGTCCCGGATGCCTATCGACGTTACCTGGCCAATGGTTTCCAGAAACATCTCAAGCTGGAAGGTACGCCCATCCGCATTGAGTTTAAAAGTGGCAAAAATCCTTTCGCTGGCAAAAAAAATATTCTCACCAAACGCCAGCTGGAAAAACGCAAACGCCTGCGTAAATTTACCTCTCGCAAATAAGAAAGCAATCCCGGCAGACACAGGCCAGTAAAATTCCGCGGCTGTAATCACTTTGACCCGAAATATTCGGACAGAGGATGAAGCACGTGCCATACTTTTAGTTAAGTCTTGAATTGCGAGCGTCAGATCCAATGTCACTTCCCGCGTGGGAACATTTTTACCACATGGCAGATATCGGTGTGCGTGGTCGAGGACGAAGCCTGGCGGAAGCCTTTGAACAGGTAGCACTGGCGATGACGGCGGTTATTACCGAACCTGATCGGATTCATCCGCAACAGGTGATTACGGTTAGCTGCAGTGCGCCGGAACCGGAGTTGCTGTTGGTGGACTGGTTGAATGCCCTGATATATGAAATGGCGACGCGCAAAATGTTATTCAGCCGGTTTGAGGTCAGTCTGCAGGGTACCCGCTTGACGGGTCGCGCAGGGGGCGAAAAAGTTGACATCGCGCGCCATCAACCAACAGTAGAAATCAAGGGCGCGACCTATACGGAACTCAAGGTTGAACAACAAACCGATGGTGGCTGGCTGGCCCAATGTGTGGTGGATGTCTAGGGGGAAACATGGATCTGAATCTGTTAACCCGTGTGAGTGATGATACCTGGCGTATCGAACCTCATGGTGAGATGCGGGTACCGGCCATACTTTTCGCCGACGAGAAACTGATCCGGGAGATGGACGAAAAG
>JBECLA010000010.1:0-4216 GCA_040235565.1 Thiohalomonadales bacterium
GCGGGTTGGTTCTGCAAAGGGTTTTACCGTTGTCTAATTAACCTTGAGTGCCCTGTCGGTCAGTAGATTGAGGATTATTCCAACCAGCAGAGGTGCGCAGCCGAGCAGTCGCTACGGTTAAGCGATAAGTTGTGCCACAGGGAATAGCATACGCAACAGAACCATCAAAACAATGGCAACAAACAGATAGGTTGGCGGTAATGGCGTTTTGTAACCCACAATTTATAGCGAAGACTTGATACCGCCTGTTAGAAAACTAGGGTAGTAATATCGTTGATCCCGTGGTTTTGCGGGCTTCCAGATCTCGGTGGGCCTGGGCGGCCTCTGCCAGGGGATAGGTCTGGTTGACGTTGATTTTTACTGTACCGTTGCTGACCACTGCGAACAGGCGTTCGGCGCCTTCAACCAGTAATTCCCGTGTCGCGGTATGTGTCGCCAGGGTCGGGCGGGTGACATAGAGCGAACCCTTGGGGGCAAGAATATTGGGATCGAAGGGTTTTACCTTGCCACTGGTATTGCCGAAGGTCGCGAGGACGCCAAAAGGACGCAACGAATCCAGTGACGCTTCAAAGGTGGCCTGGCCAACGGAATCATATACCGCGGCAACGCCTTCACCGCTGGTCAGTTCACGCACACGCTCCGGAATGTTCTCTTCGCGGTAGAAAATGGGATGATCGCAACCGTGGGCCATGGCCAGTTCCGCCTTTTCCCGGTTGCCGATACAGCCAATCACAGTGGCACCCAGATGTTTGGCCCATTGGCATAACAGCAGCCCCACGCCTCCCGCAGCGGCATACACCAGGATTGTGTCCCCGGCTTTGACCGGATAGGTGCGAAACAACAGGTAATGGGCGGTGAGGCCCTTGAGCATCATCGCCGCCGCGGTTTGATCGTCAATGGTATCGGGGAGTTTGATGACTTTACTGGCATCAATAAGCCGCATTTCGGCATATCCTCCAAGCGTCATGGGATAGGCAACGCGATCGCCTGGTGCCAGATCCTTGACGCCGTCTCCGACGCTCTCGACCACACCGGCGGCCTCCATCCCGAGTGTGGCGGGCAGTTCAGGCACCGGGTAGAGCCCGGTGCGCATATAGACATCGATGAAATTCAGACCACAGGCGGTCTGGCGCAGGCGCACCTGGCCGGGACCAGGGTCACTAACCTCGATATTTTCCCAGCTCAGGATTTCGGGACCTCCGGTCTCGTGGATGCGCATTGCGTATGACATGTCGCTAACCCTTAACGCTAATAGGAGAAGTAAACTTACTACTACAATAGTAGTCGAATCTTTGCTCCTGCCGTTGTTAAAAATAAGTAGAGAGTATTATTCGATGACGCAGGCAAGATTTCGCTTTGTGAACATTGCCTTGTAAAAACAAGGTGCATTCTGTTATAAGAAAAAAACATTACCGTAATGAATACGTGGCGTAGTGTAGATATTCAGCTAGTATTCAGCAATGCCACTGTATTATTGCCACTTACACGGATGAAATCCGAGAATTACCAAACCCATTGCAATGTATTCCCTACAAAAATTGTAAACCTAAGAGAGGAGGAGAAGATGATTACTCAACGAGCCACCCGGCTGGCATCGATAGCAGGCACTGCTCTGTTCAGTCTTTTTCTGGCGACCAGCGTTTCCGCCGCGGATGTGGCCAAACTGGTCGAAGACTGTGACAGTTGTCACGGCAAGGACGGTGCCAGTACTGAGCCAGAGATCCCGATCATTGGTGGCATTTCCGCGCTTGTTCTTAACGATACTATGATCGCATACAAGGGAGAGGAACGACCTTGCCCGGAAACCGAGTACGTGACAGGAGGCAAAAAAGGAGAGAAGACCACCATGTGCAAGGTCGCAAACGAGCTGAGTGACAAGGAAATTGAGCAGTTGGGGGAACACTATTCCAGTAAGCCGTTTGTGCGCGCCAAGCAGAAATTTGATCCCGCCCTGGCGAAAAAAGGCAAGGCAGTACATGATGACTTATGTGAAAAGTGTCATGAAGAGGGCGGCAGCCTTGCCAGCAATGATGCGGGTATCCTGGCCGGTCAGTGGATGCCTTACATGCGGCATGCATTCAAGACGTATAGCAGTGGCGAACGTCAAATGACCAAGAAGATGAAAAAGAAATATAAAAAGCTAAGTGATGAAGACATTGAAGCGCTGATCAATTACTACGCAAGCATGCAATAAAGCGAAACCGTTGCAGTATATATGCAGCCCGGTTCTATATCGGTACTGCATTTAACCAAAAAGGATGATGGAGCGAGTTAGATCCATCATCCTTTTTTTATTTCCTGGTTAAAAATACGAACAATCTACAAGGCAACACAGTAATGTAACCTGTGCATCAGCCTTGACCGCCAAAGAAGCCGGTCCCAACGAAAATCAGTAATCCCAGGCCGCAGGCGAGCAGTACTATACCGAGAATCTTTGAACCCAGGGTCATGGGCCTGGACGGCGCTTCCACCAGGTATTTTTCCAGTTGACCGGACTCGACCAGTCGCTGGTATGCCATGGCATGGTCACGCTGGAATTCTTCGAGTGACTGGCTACCGGTGAACATCACAATATCCGGTGGCGGTAATTTATCCGGGCGGAAGTGATTGTTGAAGAAATGGACGGTGAACAGGAACACGGCGGCGAGGAAGGCCTCTTCACCATGCACCAGCATCACGACATTGAATACCCAGCCAGGGAAAATAGCAGCCGTGATTTCCGGGAAAGATAACATCATGCCGCTGCCACCAATGACGGCCATCCCCCAGAAGACTGCCCAGTAGTCGAATTTTTCCCAGTAAGTCCAGCGGTCAAAACTCGGGCGTTCACCTTTGCCAACAAACCATTTAAACATGCCCCAGGCATCCTTGAAGTCCTTCCAGTTGGGTACCAGCGAATCAGGTCCGAACCAATGGAAGGCCTTGCCTTTACGGATGATACAGGTACTGACAACAATCAGGTGCACAAAGAATATACCAAGCATTATTGCCGCACTGATGCGATGCACCAGACCGGCAATTTCCGGGCCGCCAAGCAGTTCAATGATCACCGGTGCCCACGCAGTGTAGGCGTAGTACAACGTCATGCCGGTCAGGATCAGCAGCATGACACTGATGGCAAAGAACAGATGGCCGACGCGCCAGAGGAGTCCAAACCGACGGACTTGTCTGGTTTCACCTTGCAGAATCTCATCCGTTCGAATGTGCTGCGTGACCTTGCGCTCCTTACGGTGGCGGTATTCACGGAACCACCATAACAGGGAATGGGCCCAGAAGTAGGCAAACACAAACAGCAACAACCCATGCATGAATTTCGCCGCGATATATACCTGTGGGTATTTTTCAAAATCATGGGTAGTGGCATGAGGGCCAAAGCTCAGGAAACTCTCGGTCGCTTTGGGCACTTTTCTGCCATCGTGGCATTCCTGGCAGGTTTCCAGGCGGTTATCCGGGTGGATGGTAGAATCGGGATCGTCAACTCCCAAGGCCTCGTGATAACCATGACAGTCGTGACATCTCGCCGTGTAGGTATAACCCAGGGTGTTTATCTGGCCATGATAGGTCTCACGGTAAGATTCATATTTTTCCTCGTGGCAGTTCCCGCACTGCTGCGTGATGATTTGTCTGAAGGACTCTTCCTTGATGCGTTCGATGGAATGGCTGGTATGGCAGTCGGTACATACAGCGGCCTTTGGATTGTGCTCATTTAACACAGCCTTGCCATGTACCGAGGGTGCGTATTCTTCCAGTGAATCATCATGACACTGTTCGCCGCATACTTTGGGAATGGTCAGGTGCCATTCGGTACGTTTGGTGGTGCCGGCTGGGGGGACATTGAAATAGTGGGTATTGTGACAGTCATCGCAGTACGCCTTGGGTGCGTCTCCCTTACCAGGCTGGGCATGATAGGATTCCTTGTAAGCCTGGATGTTTTTTACTACCAGTCCCAGCCGTGTTTGAATATCAGCCAATCCTTCCTGTTTGACGTTTTCCCACACTTTTTCATGACACGTCGCGCAATTCGGTTTCGGGGTGTCGGTCTTCGCATGCGGCGTCTTGTTGTCAACGATCTCCGAGTGACAGGACACACAGGTCATGTCGCCATGTACACCCTCGCGAATCTGTTCCCGATCCAGCATGAGCATAGGGCGCATTTCCCCTTCCTCTTCCGGGTCGGGCACTTCAATCTGCTTCTGATCTGCACCATGGCAGGCCA
>JBECLA010000039.1:0-19864 GCA_040235565.1 Thiohalomonadales bacterium
CCTTTTTTGTCCAGAAGCATTCGTTCCGGCCCGGTTGTGGTGCACTTTTCCCGAATATCACTACGCTTGGCCGGGTCCGGGTAGATCCGTGCAACAACCAGACCAATCTGGATTCCGAGATCGTCGCGAAGGAATGACTGGCGAAAATCCGGGCTAAAGAGAAATGGTGCCGACGAGAGGAATCGAACCTCCGACCTACTGATTACGAATCAGTTGCTCTACCAACTGAGCTACGTCGGCATCGAAGGGGTAAAGCGTAAAACAAATTATACTGGAGTCTGAACCGGCCGTAACCGGAAGCTCAGGTTTGTTCCGAATCGGTGGTTTCCCGAATACGGAAAATGATGTCCACCCCGGCGGGCTGGGTGTTGGATGGCAATTCAGGCAGATTGGGAATCATCACTTGTCCGGCATCAATATCCGTCAGTTTGCCGCTGTCGATATTATAGAAGTGGTGATGTTCACTGGTGTTGGAATCGTAAAACACTTTGCTCGGGTCGACGATGACCTCACGCACCAGCCCCTTGCGGGCAAACAGACCCAGGGTGTTGTAAATGGTCGCCTTGGAAGCGATGGGTCCATCTTTATTGACCACGGCCAGGATCTGATCGGCGGACAGGTGTTGTGGGCGGGCAAACAGGATTTCGGCTATCTGGACCCGTTGTTGCGTGGGCGTGATACCGACTTCCCGGAGCTGTTCCGCGATATCCTGATCCGTGACGATGCTGGTGTGTTTTTGTTCAATCATGTGCAAAGTATAGAGCAGAAAATTAGACAAAGTCTATTCAGCCACTCTGGAGCTTCCGACAAAAATTTATGGAATCATTCTAACTCACTGAAATAAATAAAAAATATACACAACCCAGGTGATTCGTGTCAATCGCTCGGTAGGTAAGAGCCAGGTTCCAGAATGGGTTCCCGCTCCAGCAAAATGTCCGCCAGCAGTCGGGCAGACGCCGGGCCCAGCACCACCCCGTTGCGAAAATGCCCGGTATTGATATACAAACCGGCAATGCGGGGATGCTGCAGTATATAAGGTATGCCCCGCGGAGAACCGGGTCGCAGACCGGCCCAATGATGTTCGATAGGGTAATTGGCCAGGTCGGGGATCATGCGTCGCGCCTCGGCTTCCAGCTCCTGCATGGCCGCCCGGGTGGTGCCCTTGTCAAAGCCGACATCTTCCAGCGTGCTGCCCACCAGAATCCGGCCGTCCCGTCGCGGGATCACGTAACGATCCCGGCTCAGGACGATGCGCCGTACGGCATCCGGCTCGGCTCGATAGAGGATCATCTGCCCGCGGATGGGTTTCACCGGCAAATTCATGCCAACGGACTCGAGCAACAAGGCACTCCAGGCCCCCCCGGCGATCACCACCCGCTCGGCGTTGATCTCGCCCTGCTCGGACAACACGCCATGAACCCGGTTTTCACCCAATACCAGGCCTTTCACCGGAGTATGTTCCAGCAGCGTCACGCCGAGATTCTGGAGACTCTTTCGCAACGCCTGGGCCAGGCGAGGATTACGCACCTGCGCAACGCGCGGCAGCCACAGTGCCTGCGGAGGCACCTCCCCCAGCGCCGGTTCGATCTCCCGGATCCTGTCCGCATCCACCGGCTCCAGCAGGTGTTGCCAGTGTTTTGCCCACTGCCGGGCCTGCACTGTTTCTTCCGTATCCAGAATGAGCAGACCATTTGGCTGGAATTCGGGATCAATACCGCTTTCGTCTTTTAACGCTTCCGCCAGGGCCGCATAACGTGACTGACTCCAGCTTGCGAGGGCGGTCACCGCATCCGGATATCGCCAGGGATACAGGGGGCAGAGGATCCCACCGCCTGCCCAGGTGGATTCGCGCCCGGTTTCGCCCCGCTCAACCAGTCCGACCGCCAGACCGGCCTGTGCCAGTTCCCGTGCGGTGAGCATACCGATCAGGCCGCCGCCCACGACCAGGCAATCAAAATGTCGCTCTGAACTCATTCCACACTTACCCCGGGTATAACCCTAGCCATACATCGCTCCGGTTTGCGTCTCAACTTTGTGGTTCTCAGGCCGAATAACCATCCAGCAGATTCACAGTTTGCCAAACAATACGACCGCTTGTCCGGAAATTTCGCTGGCCTATCTGAAACACCCTGCTCCTCAAAAGGCATTCGGCTATAAAACAGGCATGAATATGAAAAATAACCGTGGTTTTACCCTGATTGAATTGCTGGTCACCGTGGCGGTGCTGATTGTACTGCTGCTGGTCGGTGTGCCGGAATATCGCCGCATGACGGAAAACAACCGTCAGGTCTCCGCCATTAACAGCATTGTTGGAGATCTTAACCTGGCCCGCACGGAAGCAGTAAAGCAGGGTCGAACGGTGACCTTATGTGGTAGCACTGATGGTGCAACCTGCGATACCGCCAACTGGGAAAGCGGCTGGATCGTGTTCACCGATCGGGATAAGGACAACGTGGTTGATAATGGGGATGGCGATATTCTCATCAGTCGCAACACGGGCCTGCCGGCGGGACTGAACCTGCGCGCGGTTGAGTTTGATAGCGCCAGCATCGTTCAGTATCTGCCAAACGGTCAGTTACGTGACACCGACCTTGATGGCGATGCCGACGGTACCTTCCAGGTTTGTGAAAAAAATGGAGATGAAACCAAAGCCCGTGTTGCCAACATCACCACCCTGGGGCGTGTTGCCATTGGCAAGGATACGGATAGCAATGACATCAGAGAAGACGTCGAGGGGAATGACATCACATGTCCATAAGACAATACCCATCTCATCTCAGTCTCCAGTCCGGTTTCACCCTGCTGGAGGTCATGATTGCATTAGTCATCTTTTCCATAGGCTTGCTTGGCCTCGCGGGATTACAAGCCGGTGGCTTGCGCAGCAATACCCAGGCCCAGTTACGGACCATCGCCACGATTCAGGCCTATGACATGGCGGAACGCATACGTGCCAACCCGCGTGGTGTTGAGGATGGTAATTACAACGCCTTCAATGACGCTACCCCCACCGCGGAAGATTGTATTTCCGCCGCCTGCAATGCCGCCGAAATGGCCACCTACGATTACTATGAATGGGAAATAATCACCCAAAGAGTATTACCTTCAGGTCATGGCACGGTTTCCAGCGCCGTGGTCGGTGGTGGCGCCACCCGTCTGTTTACCATCACGGTGATGTGGGATGAAGATCGCACCGGTGTCACTGGGACCAACTGTAGTGGAGACTCAACGGTCGATTTGAAGTGTTACACCATGGTATTCGAACCATGAAACAGAGACAAAACATGTTTGCTATCCATAAAACCCGCGGCGTGACCCTGGTCGAACTCATGATCGCCATGGTCATCAGCACCATCGTGCTGCTCGGCGTGGCCACCGTGTATTCCTCCACCAAACGTTCCTACAAGGTGCAGGAAGAAATGGCCCGCCTGCAGGAAAATGCCCGTTATGCCTTTAATGCCATGGCCAATGATATCCGCGGTGCCGGCTTTGTCGGCTGTAATCCGAAAATCAACAGCCTGCTGGATGAAACCGACCCCGGTTTTGATCCGGCCCTGTATGATTTCCAGGCGGGTGTTGACGGCTGGGAATTCACTGCAACGGGTACCGCACCCGGTGACGACTATACCATCACTTCATTAACCGACACGGGAGCCGCTGCAAATTGGGAAGGGGCGGACTGGGATGGCAACGGCGTCGGTGATGATCTCCCCAATGTACTGACCGGCAGGGTCCTGGTCGGTACCGATGTGCTGATCACCAAATCAGCCAACCCGGAAACCTTTCAAGATCCGCTGACCTGTCCTGATGGTAGTGTATTACGCCTAAGGGGCGCTAACCCCCCTCACGCGACCTCCATGACGTTCAATTGCAATACCAATGTCGAACAGGGACAAATTGTATTATTCGGTAACTGTGATCGTGCCGATGTGTTCCAGAATGGCGCCACCAGCAAGTCCGCCAACCTCAACCGTAACGCGGGTGTTGCCGGCAACAAGCCTGGTAATGTTAATCCCGCCAGTGTCAACTGGTCACAGTACTGTGAAAACTGCCAGGTGTACGCCGCCAGAGGCAGTGCCTATTTCATCGGCAACGGTGCCGGTAATACACCGGCGCTGTTCCGATATGACTACAGCCAGGGCGCTGCTAATGCCACCTTCGATGAACTGGTGGAAGGGGTGGAAAACATGCAGATTCTATACGGCGAGGATCTGAATCCCGGCGATGCAGATGTCCAGCCTACCCGGTATGTCACCGCCGATAACATCGGTAATCCGGATAATGTCGTCAGTGTGCGTATCAGTCTGCTGGTGCGCACCCCGCAGGAACTGAATCGTCCCCAGGTGTCGAGTACACATAGTCTCCTTGGGGTGGACAATAACACCAGCGTGGACATCACCAACCTGAGTGATCGTCGCATCCGCAAGGTCTTCACCACCACGGTTTACATGCGCAACAAGGGCGTTGTCCGGGAAAGACCCTGAGGCAGATAGAAGGTTAATGTTATGAGAATTGAAATTACGAACCAGCAACAGCATGGCGCCGCCCTGGTGACCAGCCTGATTATCCTGCTGGTGTTGACCGTGCTGGGCGTCAGCGCCATGAGCACCTCCAGCCTGGAGGAACTGATGGCCGGTAACCTGCGGGATCAGAACCTGTCGTTCCAGGCCGCCGAGGCGGCCTTGCAGGACGGTGAACGATATATCGACAGCTGGGGTGGCACCCCCCCCACAGCAACCAGTGGCGGCACCAATAACGGTGTCTATACCCAGGATGAGTTTGGTCTGTATGAGCTCTATCCCTTTGACACTGCCATATGGAACAACGCCGTCGCCACCACCTATGGCGCGGACACCGGTATTGCTATCAGCAATCTGGGTGAAGTCGCGGTGTTGCCCATGTACATCATCGAAGAAGAGGACTTCGTCGCCAAGGACGCTTCTTTCAAGGCACAAGCCCAACGTGAAGGTGCTTATTACTATCGCGTGACAGCGCGTGGTGTAGGCGCCTCCAGCAATGCTGTGACCTTGCTGCAATCCACAGTCGCACGGCGTTTTAAATAATTCTTGACGAATACCAGCTAGTACCGAATCAACGGGAGAAGGACAATGACACTCACGGCAGCTCACCAGAGGCGATACAAACGTGCACTGGCACACGCGATGCTGGCCTTGCTGTTCGGGCTTGGCTCCGGCCAGGTCATGGCGGCCGACCTGAATATCAGTGACAAGCCGCTGGATACCCTGGAGGGTGTGCCCGCGAATATCATCCTGACCATGGATGACTCCGGTTCCATGGCCTGGGGTTTTCTGCCCGATATTATTGGCGGCTATTGCCCGGGTTCAAGCTGTACTGATTTGGCCGATAGTGGTAACTCGGATGATCTGAAACGCGCCACTTCAGCGAGCTTCAACAAGATTTACTACGATCCCAACGCGACTTATCTCCCGGCCCTGGATGAGAACGGCGCCAGCCTTGGCGATGCTGACTTTGACGCCGCCTGGGACAACGGTCTCGATCAGGATAACGGGGTCACCGTTAACCTTGGCACGGATTTCGAGCCGCCATGGTATCGCGGCGTCTTCAGCACGCCCGCTACACTCACCCATACTGATTACAGCGGCGCGGCCTTCTATCACGTATTCGACAGTACCAATCTCAACTGTGACGGTACCGTTGATGACAACGACTGCTACGACAAGGTGGTGGTCAGCAGTACCTCCGGTCCGGGCGGGACCGATGAACGCCAGAATTTCGCCAACTGGTATTCCTACTACCGGTACCGGTCCATCCTGGCCAAGACCGCTGCCTCCCACGCTTTTTCGCAACTGAGCGGCTCCATCCGGATCGCCTACCAGGATCTCAACCACACTGCCGTTACAACCCTGCAACCCTTCGCCGGGACAGCACGAACCAACTTCTTCAACTGGCTCTACGACGTGCCGACAGACGGCAGCACCATCCTGCGTCGGGCCTTCAAACGTGCAGGTGAAAAGTTCAGCACGGCCGAGGCCTACGAGAAGGAACCTGGCGTCAGCGGCACGCCAGAATATTCCTGCCGGCAGAATTTTCATTTTGCCTTCACCGATGGGGCGTGGAATGGCAGTGATTCATATGTGGATACGCTCAATGGTGTCAATTACACCGATAACTACGACGGGGGTAACAGCATAAATATTACCCTGCCCGAAACCGTAAATGGAGTTTCGAACTACACCCCGCGACCGCCGTATGAGGATGACAATAGCCAATATCTGGGTGACATCTCGATGTTTTTCTGGGCTAACGACCTGAGGCCCGGTCTGTCCAACGACGTGCCACAGTATATTGTCGATCGAACCGATTATGATGGCGACGGCGACGAGGATGATGCCGATATCTTCTGGAACCCGAAAAACGACCCCGCCACCTGGCAACATATGGTCAGCTTCACCATCGGTTTTGGTGTCGCCGGTAACCTGAATTTTCCGGGTGATTACACCAACCTGGTCGCGGGCACGCAGGCCTGGGGCGACCACGAGGTCGATGACCTCTGGCACGCCGCCATCAACAGTCGTGGTAATTACTTCAGTGCCTCCAATCCCCAGCAGCTTCTTGCCTCGTTCAGTGCGGTATTAGGCAACATCGATTCGCGGATTGGTTCAAGTAGCGCCGTAGCCACCACCAGTTCCCAGTATCAGACCGGCACCAACCTGTTCCAGGCCATTTATAATCCCAGCAGCTGGTCCGGCGATCTGCTGGCCAAGGATGTCTTTACCCTGAACCAGCAATGGAGTGCTGCGGGAGTGCTGGCACAACAGATCGACGGCAGTATTAACAGCCCACGCCAGATCGTTACCTTTGACCCCAGCAATAACGGCGGCGGCATCCCCTTCTTATGGTCTGATCTCACCCCCACGCAGCAGTCCGCCTTACGCGACGGGGGAACCGTTGCGGAAGGCCAGGCCCGTTTGGCCTACCTGCGCGGGGATACCAGCAACGAAATCCAGAACACCGGCACCTACAGTTTCCGCAACCGGGAAAAAGCGCTGGGCGATATCGTCCATTCCGATCCCTTCTTTCTGCCGCCGCCCGGTGCGCCGCTGTTTTTCTGGCCGGATGACCTGGAAACCGCGGCCTACTCCACCTTTGTCGCCGGTCGCAGCGGCCGCCAGGACATGGTACTGTTCGGCGCCAACGACGGCATGTTGCATATCGTCAATGCCAACACCGGACGGGAAATCCTGGCCTATGTTCCCAATGCGGTATTCGACAACCTGAGCGACCTGACCGATCCGGCCTACACGCACAAATTCTTCGTTGACGCACCGGTCCAGGTCAGCGACGTCTTCTTCGGCGGTAGCTGGCATACCGTGGCAGTTGGCGGCCTGGGCAAGGGCGGCAAGGGGATCTATGCGCTGGATATCACCGACCCCGCCGCATTTCTCGAAAGCAACGCCGACAACCTGGTGCTGTGGGAATTTACCGATGCGGATCTCGGTTACACCTATACCAAACCGCAGATCTTCAAGATGAATAACGGCAAGTGGGTAGTGGCCGTCGGCAACGGCTACAATTCCGGTCGTGACATCGATAATGATGGTGATCTCGATCGTGGCTATGCCACCCTGTATCTGCTGGATATCGAAACTGGCTCGGTTATCAAAACACTGGAGACACCCTGGGGCATCGATGAAGACCCAAGCGGTCTCGGTCGCTCCAACCGCCTCACCGACGTGGTGGCGCTGGATCAGAACCAGGATTTCCAGGTGGACATTCTCTATGCGGGGGACCTGTTCGGTAACCTGTGGAAGTTCGACGTCTCGGATAGCGTTCCGACCAAATGGGAAATCGCGAAATCGGGCTCGACCCCGACGCCCCTGTTTCAGGCGCGTGACGACTCAGGTAATCCCCAACCGATTACGGTGGCGCCGGCCATCCAGTACCATGATACCAAGCACGGTTACCTGATCTACGTTGGTACCGGCAAGTATCTCGAAGTGGGCGACCTGGCGGATGCCAGTCTCCAAACCATCTACGGCGTCTGGGATCGGGAGGAAACCAGTGGTATCACCACCATCACCCGGGCTGCGCTGCGGGAACAGGAAATTCTGGGTGCCAATCGCAGCCAGTTTACCTTGACCAATGCCCGGATCACCACGGACAACAAATTCACCTGGTATGACGGCAGCGGTTTGCCGAAGGGCAATCCGCCCAAGGCGTACCTGGGCTGGTATATGGATCTGATCGATTCAGGCCAGGCGGCGCAGGGTGAACGCATTCTGGATGATCTGTTCGTGAGTGGCGATCGCCTGGAATTCATTACCCTGATTCCCTCCACCGATCCCTGCCAGGGTGGCGGTGAATCCTGGCTGTTTGCCGTCAACGCCATTACCGGTAGTCGCTTTACCACCAACACACCGTGGGATTACAACCAGGACGGCAGGTATGACACGGATGACAAGGTCGACTGGAGTGGCAGTAAGGTCTGGGGTTCCGGGATAAACCTCAAAACCCCGCAACGGTTCCGACGAACCAAGCTGCTCGAACCGGGTTCGGACTGCCAGGAAATCAACCTGCTGAATAACAGTGACGGCAGTATTACCACTGTATCCGGTAGCTGTCAGGGCTTTAACTACGGACGACGTTCCTGGCGTCAACTACATATTCAATAAAAGGTAACCCACCATGAAGCGGATCAAAATGCTGTGCATGATAAGTCTGTTCACAATAAGTCTGCTGACTCCTGCTACCAAATTGCTGGCTGAGACAGATAACCTCAATCAGGGACAAGGGACAATCGAGCGGATTGACTTTAAAAAGGGCATCATGGTTGTGGATGATGCCAAGTTATTATTAATAGCCGGCTATACCGTATTGAACGGCAAGGGAGAAGAAGTTTCTGCCTTCAACCTTCGTCAGGGCAGCAAGGTCTCTGTTAAATATGCGCCGGGGATGGTGGTCAAGGAAATTACTATCCTCAGATAAGTTTTCATCGATCAAAATAAAGAGTTCACTGCATGAAGAAACAACGAGGTTTTACCCTGATTGAAATGGTCGTCACCGTCGCAATCATTGGTATTATTGCGGCGATTGCCTGGCCGATTTTTGAAAACCAGGCGGCAAAAGGTCGCCGAACTGATGCGGCAGTTGCGCTAACCAACGCACGTCAGGCGCTGATTTCCTTCAAATCGGATAACGCCGCCTATCCTGCCGACGCCGCAACGGCATTGGCGGTTTTACGCAGTTATCTGGTGACCGCGCCGAATACCCCGGCAATAGATTGCAAGAATAGCCGCGGTTACCAGATCCCGGCAGCAGGCATCACTTCTTGCCAGGGATATTACAACATCACCGTAGCCGCGGCTGATGCCAACAGTTTCAGCCTCACTGCCACACCGATCTCCCATCCTGATGAGGATTGTACGACGCTCACTCTGGATCATCTGGGAACCCGTGGCTTCACCGGAGACGCAAAATCAAGCGCGGGTCGCTGCTGGGCACAATAAGCATTAACTTTCAAAAAAGGCGAGACAGCTTTGTTCTGTCTCGCCTTTTTTATTTCCAATTGCTTATTTCGATTCAGTGAGGTTTGAGTTCCTTCGGCAAACTGAAGGTGATGGTTTCGGGTTGCCCCTGACTTTCATTTACCATATCCGCGCCCCATTCCTGTAACCGATGGATCACCTGCTCGACCAGCACTTCCGGCGCCGAGGCCCCGGCGGTGACACCAATACGCTCCTTGCCCTGCAACCATTCGGGTTTGATTTCATCGGCGTTGTCGATGAGATACGCCGGCGTGTTACGCCGTTCGGCGACTTCCTTGAGGCGATTGGAATTGGAACTGTTAATCGAACCCACCACCAGAACCACATCACTGCTATCCGCCAGGTTCTTCACCGCATCCTGACGGTTCTGCGTGGCATAACAGATATCATCCCGTTTGGGTCCGTGAATCTTGGGAAACCGTTGTCGTAAGGCGTCGATGATCGCCGCAGTATCATCCATCGAGAGCGTGGTCTGGGTCACATAGGCCAGATGGTCCGGATCGTGCACATCCAGGCTGGCCACATCCTTGACCGTTTCCACCAGGTACATGTGACCTCCCTGACTGCCATCAAACTGGCCCATGGTACCTTCCACTTCGGGATGTCCGGCATGACCGATCAGGATGCACTCCTGGCCGGCCTTGCTGAAACGCGCGATTTCCAGATGCACCTTGGTCACCAGCGGACAGGTGGCATCAAACACTTTCAGGCCACGCTGCTGGGCTTCCTCCTGTACCGCCCGCGGTACCCCATGGGCACTGAAAATAACCGTGGCATCATCCGGCACTTCAGTCAGTTCGTCGACGAAGATGGCACCCTTGTCCCGCAACCCGTCGACCACAAAGCGATTATGCACCACTTCATGCCGTACATAGATCGGCGCGCCGAACAACTCCAGGGCTCGTTCGACGATCTCGATCGCCCGGTCCACCCCGGCACAAAAACCGCGCGGGTTTGCCAATATCACCTGCATAACGTATGTCTTTCGTTTTTTGTCTTAAATCTGGTTACTGGTTCCCGGTTGGCTCTTCCCCGAGGAGACTCACCCCGGGTTTCACTTCAAGAATTTCCACATCAAAGATCACTTCATGCCCGGCGAGGGGATGATTAAAATCCACCACCACCTCATCGCCCTTGATTTCCTGTATCGCGCCCGGGACTTCTTCGCCTGACGGCGTAGTGAATCCGACAATCAATCCCGCTTCGAGTTGCATGTCGGCCGGAAATTCATTGCGGGGCATGGCATGAATATTCTCCTCAACTGGAAAACCAAAGGCATCCCTGGGCTCAATCGACAGGCATTGCCGATCGCCGGCTTTCAGACCATACAGCACCAGCTCCAGACCTTCGATCAAGGTGCCATCCCCCATGACAAACTGCAGCGGCTCCCCGTCCCGGGTTGAGTCGGCCACGGTGCCGTCCGCCAGACTGAGGGTAAAGTGCATCACTACCTCACTCCCCGGGCCGATCGTTAACGCTTCTATATCTGCAGTCATTATGGTTGCCGGTTTTACTCTTGCTTGTGATCGGTTGCCGGAGCGTGATGTTTCAGACCGGAACGCAGGCTGTCTATGACCAACACCATGACACCGATAGTGATGGCGGAATCGGCAATATTGAAGGCCGGCCAGTGACATTCCGCAACCGTTGTGCGTACCTGGTAGAACAACGGCAGGCAACGCTCAGCCGGATAATAAAAATCCAGAAAATCGACGACATACCCGTGACCGATACGATCGATTACATTGCCCAGGGCCCCACCCAGAATCAGCGCCAGCCCCGCGGCCTGCCATTTTTCCTGTCCGGACAGACGGCGCAACCAGGCCACAATCACCACACTCACCACCAGTGCCAGCACCGTAAACACCCAGCGCTGCCAGCCGCCGGCGGAACTCAGAAAACTGAACGCCGCACCCTTGTTGTGTAACAAGGTGAATTGCAATAACGGAATAAACTCGATCGATTCGAACAGCTCCAGTAGCTGACTGGCCAGGTATTTACTACCCTGGTCCAGCACAATAACTACCGCGGATAACCATAACCATTTCAACATCGAGTTGCTTCCATTCCAGGCATGCTTATCACTCCACAATGGGGCTCAGGCAAACTTGCGTTGCTCACCGTTTCCATCCACATTTTCCACACACCGCCCACACAGTTGCGGATGATCGGGGTGTTTGCCCACATCTTCCCGATGATGCCAGCAACGAATGCATTTGTTATGCGGGGAGGCCGCTACGGCCACCCAGACTTCGTCATTGGTTGACAGGGTGTAGTGCTGCCCTTCTGCCGGCGGTGATCCGGCAAGGTAAATCCGTGCATAGGAAGTAATCAGGGCAAACCGCAGTTCATCTTCCAGTTGGCCTAACAAGTCATAGAGCTCCCGGCCACAGTACAAATCCACTTCCGCATCCAGACCGGAACCAATGCCACCTGCGACACGTAATGCTTCGAGTTCCTTGTTGACCACGTCACGCACTTCAATCACCTGTTGCCAGAAGCCCGTGGCTTTATCCGCTTCTGCTTCACTGCGATACATCGCCGGCACGTCATACCAGGTGGCAAGTAACACCGATTTCTCCCGCTCACCCGGCATCACCTGCCAGATATCTTCCGCGGTAAAGCTCAGAATCGGCGCCAACCAGCGGGCCATGGCTTCGACCACGTGATACAACGCCGTCTGGGCGGAGCGGCGAGCGGTGCTGTCGCGTTGGGTGGTGTACTGCCGGTCCTTGATCACATCGAGATAAAAACTGCCCATCTCTACCGCACAGAAGTTATGCACTACTTGATATATGGCATGAAACTCGTACTTGTCATACGCCTTCACAATTTGTTGCTGCAGGCGGCGGGCCTGTTCAATCGCCCATTTATCCAGCGCCAGTAACTCCTCGGCTGGCAGCATATGTTGCGTCGGATCAAAGCCATGCAGGTTCGCCAACAAAAAGCGCGCGGTATTACGGATGCGCCGGTAGGCATCCGCGGTGCGCTTGAGAATTTCATCGGAAACACTCATCTCACCCCGGTAATCGGTCGCCGCCACCCACAGACGCAGGATATCCGCGCCCATGCTGTTGACCACCTTCTGGGGGGCGACCACATTGCCACGGGACTTGGACATCTTCTGACCTTTGGCATCCACGGTAAACCCGTGAGTCAACACCCCGCGATAAGGCGCTACCCCCTCCATGGCCACCGCGGTCAACAGTGACGACTGGAACCAGCCGCGGTGCTGATCCGAGCCTTCCAGATACAGGTCGGCGACCGGATAATCCTGGATCCCCTCACGTTGATTCAGGACAGTAAAGTGCGTGACCCCGGAATCAAACCAGACATCCAGCGTGTCGCTTACCTTTTCATAGTCAGCCAATTCGTCATCCAACAGATCAGAGGGTTCCAGCTCGAACCAGGCTTCGATGCCCTGTTGTTCGATCCGTCGGGCAATGGTCTCGATCAACTCCACACTGCGTGGGTGCAGTTTACCGGTTTGTTTGTTTACGAACAGGGTGATGGGTACTCCCCAGGTACGTTGCCGGGAGATACACCAGTCGGGCCGGCTTTCCACCATCCCCTGAATACGGGCTTCACCCCAGTCAGGCGTCCATTGTGTCTGTCTGATATTTTCAATCGCCGCCTGGCGCAGGCCCTTTTGATCCATACTGATAAACCACTGGGGGGTGGCGCGAAAAATGATCGGTGTCTTGTGGCGCCAGCAATGCGGATAACTGTGTCGAATGGCCTCTTCGTGCACCAGCTTGTGATTGGTCTTCAACACCTCGATCACACTGGCATTGGCCTGAAACACATGCTGGCCTTCGAACAAGGGGGTGCCACTGACAAACTTGCCGTCCGCACCCACGGGATTGTCTACCTTGAGGTGATAACGTGAACCGACCGCGTAGTCATCCTGGCCATGTCCCGGTGCGGTATGCACCGCCCCGGTGCCGGCATCAATGGTGACGTGGTCCCCGAGGATGATGGGCACCTCCCGTTCGTAGAACGGATGCATCAACTTGAGGCCTTCCAGGTCTGCACCCTTGCAATACCCCACCACGCGGTAATCCTCCACGCCATAACGGCTCATCGTATCTCTTAACAAAGGCTCCGCGATAATCAAACGTTCCGGCACATGATCCCCCACACCACCACATTGCACCAGGGCGTAATCCAGATTGGGATTCAGGGCCACGGCCTGGTTGGCCGGCAGGGTCCAGGGTGTGGTGGTCCAGATGACAAACGCGATCGGGCCTTCACCCGGGTGCCCTTCCACATGATGGCACCGTGTCATCAGCGCCGTTTCATTCAGCAGCGGGAACCGCACATCGATCGCCGGTGAGGTCTTGTCCTCGTATTCCACTTCCGCTTCCGCCAGCGCGGAACCGCAATCCACGCACCAGTGCACCGGCTTGGATCCCTTGTGCAGGTGGCCGTTGGCAATAATACGACCCAGGGCACGCACAATATCCGCCTCAAACTGGTAGTCCATGGTGAGATAGGGATGCTCCCAGTCACCGATCACGCCCAGGCGTTTGAAGTCAGTGCGCTGTCCATCGACCTGTTTGGCGGCAAATTCGCGACAGGCCTTGCGGAATTCGGCGGCTGACACCTTGAAGCCGGCCTTGCCGACTTTCTTTTCTACCTGCAATTCGATCGGCAAGCCATGGCAATCCCAGCCCGGAATATACGGCGCATCGTAGCCACTTAAGGTTTTGGCCTTAACGATGATGTCTTTCAATACCTTGTTCACGGCATGGCCGATATGAATATCGCCATTGGCATACGGTGGCCCGTCATGCAGCATGAACACCGGACGGTTTTGCTGCCTGGCCTGCTCTCGCAGTCTGGTATAGATATCCATATCCGCCCAGCGCTTGAGAAATTCCGGCTCCCGCTGGGCCAGATTGCCGCGCATGGGAAAGTCTGTCTGCGGAAGATTGAGTGTGTTTTTGTAGTCTGCCACTTTTGTCTCTTGTTATTTCAATTGAATAAATATCTCGTCATGATCAGGCGGCGTTATTTTCAAAATAACTCCGCGCTGCATCAACATCTTTCTGGATCTGGACTTTCAACACCTCGAGTGAATCGTATTTCTCTTCATCCCGCAGTTTGTGTAAAAAACTTACCTGCAAATGCTTGCCGTATATCTGCGCATCGAAGTCAAACAAATAGACTTCCAGAATAGTTCGGGTCCCATCGACGGTCGGTCGCGTGCCCAGGCTGGCCACTCCGGGCCACGGTTCTTTTTCCAGGCCGTAGACTTCCACCACGAAAATCCCCTGCAAGGGTGTCGCGCGGCGATGCAGAAAAATGTTCGCCGTCGGAAAGCCCAACTGGCGTCCGAGCTTTTCCCCATGGGCCACCCGCCCGCTGAGCCGAAAGTCCCGTCCTAACAAGCGTGCCGCTTCGCTCAGGTGACCGTGTTCCAGTGCGATGCGAATGCGGGTACTACTGACCCGCTCATCGTCAACACTGAAAGTATGCATGTTGACGACCTGGAAGCCGTAGCGCTCACCGGCGGCCTGCAAATGGGCAAAGGTCCCTGCCCGTTTGCGACCGAAGCGAAAATCATCACCCACCACCAGATATTTGACACCCAGGCCGTCCACCAGGATGCGGCGAATAAATTCCTCCGCCGGCATTTCCGCCAGCTTGCGATTAAAAGGCAGACATAACACGCGCTTGATCGCATAGCGCCGCAAGGCTTCAAGCTTTTCCCGAAAGCGCGTCAGGCGCGGTGGCGACGCCTCGGGATTGAAATATTCGCGCGGTTGCGGCTCAAAGGTAATCACCACGGCCGGCAGACCCAGGGCATCGGCCTTCTCCGCCAATTGACCGATCACCGCCTGATGACCCAGGTGCACCCCATCGAAGTTGCCAATGGTGGCCACACAGCCATGATGACCGGGGCGCAAATTGTGCATGCCGCGAATCAGCTCCATACTCATGTCATGTATATAAAAGAGTGGAAGTATAACAAGAACATAGACCCGTGCGTCAGACGCGCGGTTTATGCAAATCAGCCAGGCGCACCCCGCTTAACCATAATGTCACGAAATACACCCCGACACCGAGGGGTACCACCAGGGTCAGGTGTCCGACACGTTGCCAGGTGCCTGCCAGTAACCAGTTCGTCAGGTCGCCGCCCAGCCACCAGAGTACCCCGCACATTACCGCACAGGCCAGCAATACCTGGCCGATCAAGCGGCGCCAGCCCTGATCGGGCAGGTAAACCTGCTGACGCAGCAGCCCCCGCAATAACAACCCTGCATTCAGAAACGCCGACAACGAAGTCGCCAACGCCAACCCGGCATGGGCACCCGGAATCGCCAGTTGCACCAGGGTCACCACAAACAGGATATTGAAGCCCATATTCGCTACCATGGCGATGACGCCGACCTTCACCGGGGTCTTGGTGTCCTGGCGGGCAAAATATCCCGGTGCCAGCACTTTCACCAGGGTGAAACCGAGCAAGCCAAAGGAATACGCCCACAGGCTGATCTGGGCCATGCGGACATCGTGCTCATTGAAGTCGCCGTACATAAACAGGGTTGCCAGAATCGGCCCGGCCAGCACCGCCAGCCCCACCGCCGCCGGTGCACCGATGATCAACACCCAGCGCAAGGCCCAGTCAAGCATATGGGAAAATGCCCGCGAATCTACCTGGGCGTATTTTTCAGACAGGTTGGGCAGAATGACCGTCGCCAGCGCAATGCCAAACACCCCCAGGGGTAATTCCATCATCCGATCCGACAGATACAGCCAGGTCACGCTGCCCGAGACCAGAAAGGAAGCAATCAAGGTATCGAACAGAAGATTAATCTGCATCACCGAGGAGCCAAAAATCCCCGGCAACATCAATTTGAGGATCTTGCGCACACCCGCGTGCCGCCAGCCCCATCGCGGGCGAGGCAATAGTCCCAGCCGGGCCACGGCGGGAAGTTGAAACGCCAGTTGAACGATACCGGCAATGAACACCCCCCAGGCCAGGGCGGTAATGGGTTCTGCCATCAAGGGCGCGCCCCACAACGCCGCGGCGATCAGACACAGGTTGAGCAATACCGGCGTGAAGGCCGGAATAGCGAAGCGGCCGTAGCTGTTCAGAATCCCCGCGGCAAACGCGGTAAGGGAGATAAACAGAATGTAGGGAAAGGTGACGCGCAGCATAGCGGCGGTCAGATCAAATTTCGCTTCCTGGCCGATAAAACCGGGAGCAAATACCATGACCAGCACGGGCGAGGCCAGCACCGCCACGACGGTCAGCACAAACAGGATCCCGGCCAGGGTACCTGCGACATGCGCAGCCAGATCCTTCACTTCAGCCTGCTCGGCTTGGGTTTTATACTCAGTGAGTACCGGCACAAACGCCTGGGAAAAGGCGCCTTCGGCAAACAGCCGGCGCAGGAAATTAGGAATCTTGAAGGCCACCAGAAACGCGTCAGTAGCGGCATCCGCACCAAAGATGCGCGTGAATACCATGTCACGCAGCAATCCCATAATGCGGGACAACAGGGTCATGCCGCTGACCACGGCGGTGGATCTCAGCAGACTCATGACAGGCTGGGTGAGAATTTGCGGGACATCAGGCCGGTTCCTATAAGCGTTTGTTTTTACTTAAATAATCACGCGTTTTGGCAAGCATAGCATGAGCCGGGAAGATTCAACTAGGGCGGTAATACAGAATCGGCAAATCCCGCGCCCGGCCGTTGACAAACGGGGGCAAAACCCCGATCATACGCGGCTTTCTCAATACCAGTTGTCAGGAGACAGGTTTTGGCTAACAGTGCACAATCCAGAAAACGCGCCCGCCAGGCGGAGAAAAACCGTCAGCGCAATGCGAGCTACCGCTCCATGTTCCGCACCTTCATCAAGAAGGTTATCGCCGCGGTAGAAGCCGGCGACAAGGAACAGGCGCAATCCGCATACCAGAGCGCCGTGGAGCTGATCGACAAGACTGCCAACAAGGGCCTGATCCACAAAAACAAGGCTGCCCGCCAGAAGAGCCGCCTGAATGCCCGCATCCGCGCAATGTAAGCAGATTGCCTATTCCCTTGAGGAAAATAAAAAAGCCGGTCAGTGACCGGCTTTTTTATTGTCGTGCGGTACCCGGTCAGAACACCACCATGTTGTCACGATGAATCAACTCGGGTTCCGCCACGTAACCCAGAATCTTTTCGATGTGGTCACTGGACTGGCCCAGCAGCTGTTTCACCTCGTCCGCCGGGTAATTCACCAGGCCACGGGCTATCTCCCGGCCACTGCTGTCGACACAGACCACCACTTCACCCCGTTCAAAGCGCCCTTCCACGTCGGTCACGCCCACGGCCAGCAGGCTTTTCCCTGCCGTTTTCAGGACCTTGACCGCGCCGTCGTCCAACACCAGCTTGCCGCGCAGCTGCAAGTGGCCCGCCAGCCATTGTTTATGGGCCGCCCAGGGGGCCTGGTTGGCTGTCAGCAGGGTGCCGATACGCTCAGCACTGCGAAGGCGAAGTAACACTTCGGGTTCGCGTCCGGACGCGATCACGGTGCAGGTGCCTGAACGTGCCGCCAGGCGGGCGGCGCGTAACTTGGTGGCCATGCCCCCGCGTCCCAGCAGCCCCCCGGCGGCGCCAGCCATGCTGTCGAGCTGTGCATCATCCGCCGCGGCCTCATCGATCAGTTGCGCCTCGGCGTTCTGGCGCGGATCCCGATCAAACAGGCCTTGCTGATCGGTCAGGATAATCAGGTGATCCGCTTCCACCAGGTTGGCCGCCAGTGCCGCCAGGGTGTCATTATCCCCGAAGCGGATCTCGTCCGTGACCACGGTATCGTTCTCATTGATGACCGGCACCACCCCGAGCTGTAGCAGCCCGCGAATGGTACTGCGCGCATTAAGATAGCGCTGACGATTGGACAGGTCATCATGGGTCAACAGCACCTGGGCCGTATGTAAACCGTACTGGCTGAATCCCGACTCCCAGGCCTGCACCAGCCCCATTTGCCCCACCGCCGCCGCGGCCTGCTGGGCATGCAGGGCATGGGGCCGTTGCTGCCAGCCGAGACGGCACATTCCTTCGGCCACGGCACCGGACGAGACCAGTAACACCTCCATGCCCTGCTGCCGCAGATGGGCTATCTGCTCGACCCATTTGCCGATATTATCCCGATTCAGGCCAACACCATTTTCGGTGAGCAGGGCACTGCCAATCTTGATAACCCAGCGTTTGGCGGTGGTGAGTTTCTGGCGTTTAGACATCACAGTTTTTTTCACGTCTCGGCACAAAGGCAAAATATCACTGCTTGCCTGATTATGACTCGTTTGTTGTTATTGCTGGGTTTGTTCCCCGCGTTCTCGCCTGGCTTCAATATACTCCATTATGCGATAACACAGTTCCTGCGTACCCTGCTGGTTGATCGCGGAAATCCGGTATACCGGCCCCTGCCAATCAAGCCGCTGCAGAATAGCATCACAACGCGCCTCGCGCTCTGCCTCCGGTAACAGATCGATCTTGTTCAGGACCAGCCAGCGTTCATAGCTCATCAGGTCGGGATCAAACCGGGCCATTTCCTCCTCGATGGTCCGTACCTCGGCCACTGGATCGATCGCCGGGTCGAACGGCGCCACATCAACCAGATGCAACAGCAAGCGAGTCCGGGAGATGTGCTTCAGGAACTGGATGCCCAGCCCCGCCCCTTCGGCCGCCCCTTCGATGATGCCGGGGATATCCGCCACGACGAAGCTGCGATGCGGTTCGACACTGACCACACCCAGGTTGGGATGCAGGGTTGTAAAAGGATAGTCGGCCACTTTGGGGCGCGCGGCCGAGATGGCACGAATCAGGGTGGATTTCCCGGCATTGGGCAGTCCCAGCAGCCCCACATCCGCCAGAACCTTCAGTTCCAGCCGTAGCTCACGGGTCTCGCCCGGAGTACCCGGAGTGGACTGGCGTGGTGCCCGATTGGTGCTGCTCTTGAAGCGCGTGTTGCCAATGCCGTGCACTCCCCCCTGTGCGACCAGGAGCTGCTGATTCGCCTTCACCACATCACCAATCAATTCGCCAGTATCGACATCATGCACCTGGGTGCCCAGCGGTACCTTGATATAGAGATCATCACCACTCTTGCCGGTGCAGTTGCGGCCCCGCCCCGCTTCCCCGTTCTCCGCATTGAATCGGCGGGTAAAACGGAAATCGGCCAGGGTATTCAGATTGGTCTCCCCGACCAGATAGACACTGCCCCCATCCCCGCCATCACCGCCATCGGGACCGCCGAATTCAATGTACTTTTCGCGTCGAAAACTCACGCAGCCATTGCCACCTTTACCGGCCTGCACGTGTATTGTGGCTTCATCGACGAATTTCATG
>JBECLA010000086.1:0-29112 GCA_040235565.1 Thiohalomonadales bacterium
GCTTCGATGAGTTGCTCGATGATTTGATCCAGTTGCTCAAACTGGGCGACCGCATCGCGCAACATGCTGATTTGTAAATCGCGTGGCATGGCTTCCATGGCAGCTACCTGCTCCTGCACTGTTTCCAGACCGGAGACCCGTTTGCCTTGCGCCGTTGCCCGGGTGTAAAGCAGCATATCCAGAAACAGGCCGGTTTGCGGTCGCGGTAAACTGAGGGTCGCTGCCGCAGCCCAGGGCTTCATGCGTTGCACCACCGCTTCCGGTATGCCATAGGTTGCCAGCAGTTGCACGGTTTGCCGGTACAACGCCGGATCCAGCATTTGTTGCAGACTCTCACCTTCACTCAACAGGGTCGCCTGACTCGCCGACATCAGGTTTGGCAAATCCATGGCAATCTCCCCGCTGAAACTGTCCGCCTGTTGAAAAATTTGTACCACCTTGGGGGGGAGATTTGTTACCCGGGGATCATCACTGTGAATTGTCCCCAGTAAATAACTGGGTTGTGCCGCCGCCCCGTCAATCCGCCATAAGATGCCCTGTGGCTCGGCCGCCCATCCGAGCTGGTAACACAGACCATAAACCAACAACCAGACCAGCGCACGGAATGAGCCAGGCATATGTTTCATTCAGATACCTCGAGTGTCTATTGCCGGCACCATACCTGATGCCCGCCTCACATCGCAATTTCAGCGTACATTCGGTATGCTTGCGCCATCATGACGATACACAAGAAACACGCCATTTCACGACGCTTTCGCGGCTTTTTACCTGTTGTAGTGGATGTGGAAACAGCCGGTTTTAATCCGGACCTCAATGCCTTGCTTGAGATTGCTGCGGTGCCAATTCAGCTGGGTGCCTCTGGCAAGCTGGAACCGGCGGAGACCATTGCCTGTCATGTCGAACCCTTTCCCAATGCGGTGCTCGATCCCAAGGCACTGGAATTTACCGGTATCGATCCCTACCACCCGTTTCGCATGGCCAAACAGGAAAAAGAAGCGCTGGAGTATATCTTTTCCCCGATTGATCAATTGTTGAAAGAAGTCCGTTGTTCACGCGCCATTCTGGTGGGTCACAATGCTTTTTTTGATCTGGGTTTTATCAAAGCCGCAGCAAAGCGCTGCGGCCTGAAGAAGATCCCGTTTCACCAGTTCAGCAGCTTTGATACCGCCACCCTGGCCGGGCTGGCCTACGGCCAAACGGTCCTGGCGCGCGCCGCGCAGGCCGCAGGTATCCAATGGAACCAGAAGGAAGCACATTCGGCGGTTTATGATGCGGAACGGACCGCCGAGTTATTCTGCCGTATCGTCAACACCTGGGATGAAAACTTCAACCTGGCTGAATTGACGGGGACCGAATGAAATAAAAAAAGCCCGGTCATCGCCCGGGCTTTTTGTACCTCCAGAATGCGGCGGCTCAGTTAACCGCTGCTTTCCCTTCGACCGCGTCCTGCACCATTTTCTGCAGTTCACCCTTCTGATACATCTCCAGAGTGATGTCACAACCACCAATCAATTCACCGTTGATATAAATCTGCGGGAAAGTCGGCCAGTTGGCATAACGCGGCAGGTTTTCGAAAATTTCCGGATCCATCAGTACATTCACGTGGGCAAATTCCTTACCGCATGCCATCAGCGCCTGGGCAGCCCGGCTGGAGAAACCACACTGGGGCATCTGCGGGGTGCCTTTCATAAAAATGACCACGGGATTGTTCTTGACGGCCTGATCGATACGTTCCATTACATCCATTCGTTTTCACCTCAGCTTTCATTCGTAGCCCGTCCCGACTGACGGGCGCATTAGAAGATACTAATAAAATCGGCGCATTAGTTCCAGACTGATTTGCTCAGTTTTAGCGTCTGCTTGACTGACGATATGGCGCCAGTGGTCTCAGCTTTCAAGTCCATCGATGTGCGTCTGCAACCACAATTCCAGCAGGGCCAGATGCCAGAGCTTGCTGCCCTGCAGTTTGGTGAAATACTGATCCGGTGCCGCCAGCAGCCTGTCCACATAGGCCCGGTTAAACAGGCCACGATTACGGCAGGCCTGGGAGTTGACGATATCCCGCATAAAGTCGAGGAATTCCCCCCGCACGAATTTCAATGCCGGCATGGGAAAATACCCCTTGGGCCGGTCAATCACGGCATCCGGTAACAGACCGCGAGCGATCTGTTTCAGCACGTGTTTGCCCTCCGAACCCAGTTTCAGCTCGGGTGGCATCTGCGCCGCCAGCTCGACCAGATGATGGTCCAGGAACGGCACCCGCGCTTCCAGGCCCCAGGCCATGGTCATGTTGTCCACCCGTTTGACCGGGTCATCGACAATCAGCGTGGTGACATCCATACGCAGTACCTGGTCGATGAAAGCCTCTGCCGCCGGTTCGCTCAGCAGGGCCGCCACCCGCTCGGAGGTATAGTCTCCCCCGCGATACGCTGCAGTCACCGTTTCGAGGTACTCGGCATGGGGCCGGTCAAAGTAATAACGGGCAAAGCGTTCCACCGGGGTGCCGTTGATGTCTGCGTGCATGCGCGGGAACCAGAAATATCCGGCAAACACCTCGTCCGCCCCCTGGCCGCTCTGCACCACCTTGACGGCCTGCGACACCCGCTCGGCCAGCAGATAGAAGGCCACCGCATCCTGTCCCACCATGGGCTCGGCCATGTGTCGCACGGCTTCGGGTAACCGCGGCAGGACCTCGGCATTGGGAATATGATACTTGTGATGCCGGGTCTGGTAGCGTGCAACCACCTGATCCGAATATTCAAATTCACTGCCTTTTTCCTCCGGCTGGTCCTCAAAGCCAATGGAAAAAGTCAGAATGTCCTTCACCCCGGCCTCCGCCAATAACGCCACCAGCAGACTGGAATCCAGCCCCCCCGAAAGCAGCACCCCCACCGGAACGTCCGCCACCTCCAGGCGTTTGCGGACCGCATCCCGCAAGGCGTCGTGAATGGCCTCAGTCCATTCCTGCTCGGTTCGCGCTGCTTTCGGCCGCTCGGCACGCAAGTGCCAGTAACGGCGTGGTTTGGGGGTCCCACCGGCTTGCAGCCTGAGGCTGGTACCGGGTTCAAGCTTGCGCACGCCCTGCAGGATGGTGCGGGGTGCCGGCACCACGGCGTGCAAGGTCAGTTGGTGATGCAGGGCAACGGCATCGATGTGAGTATCCACTTCGCCACCAGCCAGCAAGGCCTGCGGATTGGAGGCAAAACGGAAGAAGTGTTTGTCCGCAGTGTAATACAGCGGCTTGATGCCCATGCGATCTCGCGCCAGAAACAGCGATTGATCCCGGGGGTCCCAGATGGCAAAGGCAAACATCCCGTGCAGGAATTCCGGACAACGCTCACCCCATTTGTGGTAGGCCTTGATGATGACCTCGGAGTCCCCCTCGGTAAAAAATTCGTAGCCCTCCTTGATCAGATCCGCGCGCAATTCCCGATAGTTATAGATCGCACCATTGAACACCAGTACCAGTCCCAGCTTGTCATCCACCATCGGCTGATTGGCGCGCTCAGACAAGTCAATGATGGCCAGGCGGCGATGGCCCAGCGCCATCGGACCAGACTGCCACGTCTTCTCAAAGTCCGGCCCGCGTCGGGCCAGCTTGGGTAGCATGCGTTCGACGACAGCCAGTCGGCCACGCTGATCGTCGTGACGTAATTCCCCACAAATGCCGCACATAAGAACAGTTCCGAGTTACGAGGAACGAGTGACGAGGACGATTTGTTTTTCCGTCCTGCTGATCCGCACCCCTAAAAGTTTGATACAGAAATCCTGGATTAAAATCAGTTCCAAATGCCTCAGTCCCGCGTTGCAAGGGGAGTGACGCGGACGATCTGTTTTTCCCGTCCTGCAAACCTCTTACCTGAAAAGTTTGTTACAAATTTCCTGTACCTAAATCAGTTTCGAATATCTCAGTTCCGGGCCGCGAGGTACGAGGTATTGATGTCCTCGTCACTCGTCCCTCGTCACTTGTCTTAGGTCACTCGTCACTGGATATACCCCAGCCTCCACCGCCCGGGGTTTCAATTCGCAGGGTGTCTCCCCGCTGCAGCTGCAGTGTCACCTTGCCGCCAAGCGGTGTGTCATTGAGCAGATTACGACCGGGTAACCCGGCCTCACCGCCGTTCAGCCCCCAGGGCGAATGTCGTCGTCGCTCAGTCAGCAGCGTGACCGTCGCCGGTTGCAGGAAAGTAAAGCTGCGAATAATACCGTCCCCGCCCGGGTGACGCCCCCCTCCACCGGAATGGTCACGCACAGCGTAGGTTTCGATCCGAATGGGATACGTCCGTTCCAGCACTTCAATCGGGGTATTCAGCGTATTGGTCATATGGGTCTGGACGGCCGAGAGTCCCGCTGCCTGGGGGCCTGCGCCCATCCCCCCACCGATGGTTTCATAGTAATCCCAAGGATGCTGACCGTCTGACGATCCCATGGCGAGATTATTCATGCTGCCATGACTGGCGGCCGGAATGCGATCCGGGATGGCCTGCGCCAATGCGCCCATGATGACATCCACCACGCGGGTACTGGTTTCCACGTTGCCGGCTGCGACTGCCGCCGGATAGCGGGCATTGAGCAGGCAACCCCCGGGTGCGGTCAGGCTAATGGGACGAAAGCTCCCGGCACAGGCCGGGGTCTGGGGTGGCATCAAACAACGAAACACATAAAACACTGCCGCCGCCGCGACGGAAAGCGGGCAGTTGACATTGCCTTTAACCTGACTTGCCGTGCCGCTGAAATCGACGTCAACCTGATGGGCCCTGACCCGCAAAGTGACCGCAATGGTCAGATCCTGATGCCCCAGACCATCATCATCCAGCATGTCGCTGAAGCGATATTCGCCATCGGGGATGGCCTTGAGGGTCGCCTGGGCCAGGCGTTCGGCATAGTCATTCAGGTCGGCCAGTGACTGCTGAAAGGTTGGCGGACCCATGGCGTCGATCAATTCCCCCAGCCTTGACAGGCCGCTGCGATTGGCGCTGATCTGGGCGGCAAAATCGCCCTGACCGGCATGTCCACTGCGAATGGCGGTGGTGATTCGCTGCATGACCGCCTGATCCAGCTGACCTGCCCGAATGAGTCGCGTCGGTGAAATCACCAGTCCCTCTTCCTCCAGGCGACTGGAAAGGGGCATGGAACCCGGCGTCTCGGCACCAATGTCAGCATGATGTGCCCGGTTGGCGACGAACGCCGACAACTGGTCCGCATGAAACAACGGCGCAATCACTGTCACATCGGGGAGATGGGTGCCGCCCAGAAACGGATCATTGACGATCACCATGTCGCCGGGTCGCCAATCAAATCCGGCCACGATATCGCGCATGGCATACGCCATACTGCCCAGATGCACCGGGATATGGGCCGCCTGGGCACTCAGTTCTCCCCGGGCATCAAATACTGCACAGGAAAAATCCAGGCGATCGCGAATATTCGGCGAGAAAGCCGCCCGTTGCAGGACCGCGCCCATTTCATCACAGACCGCATTCAATCGACTGGCGAAGATATTGAGTTCAATCGCGTTCACGATGGGATGGTTTTGCTGTCAGCAACCAGAAACTGCCAGCATCATAGCATGCTGGTCACATGAAAACCCTGGCTGAGGGGAAGCTGCATCGTCAGGAAAATATTCAGCTTAACTTTAATCCCGGAGATAACTTCTCTAACACAGACAAGCACAGAGTGTTACCATGCCCGCGCGTTCACCAGCTAGGGATGTGCTCACGCTGAATACTGTAGTAAAATACTCAAAATTTTACCCATTCACACCTAACAATTAAGGGGAGATTTCAACCAATGAATCCTTTAAAGAGTATTCTGGGCACTATTGTTTCCGGCTTTGTGCTTGCGATTATCATTATCTTTTTGCTGGGTCGCAGTGGCACAGTGAATCCCTGGGAATTCTGGGTCTGGTTCCATGTCCTGGTCGGCATTACCTGGATCGGGCTGTTGTACTACTTCAACTTCGTACAGGTACCGGGTATGGCCAAGGCCAAGGCTGATGGTACTGCGGCGGGTATCAGCAAACATATCGCACCAACTGCATTGTTGTGGTTCCGCTGGGCCGCCCTCGCAACCTGGATCACCGGTGCTCTGGCACTGGAAGCCATGCACACTGCCGAGGGTTCCGGCTTTGTCGCCGCCTTTACTTTCCAGGCCGGTTATCAGGTCATTGGCATGGGTGCCTGGCTGGGAACCATCATGTTGTTTAATGTCTGGGTGCTGATCTGGCCCAACCAGAAAAAAGTCCTGGGTCTGGTGGAAGCCAGCGATGAACAAAAAGCCAAGGCTGGATTTGTCGCATTGATGGCCTCACGCACCAACACCCTGCTGTCCATTCCCATGATCCTCGGAATGACTGCACAAGGTCACGGCCTGCCGTTCTAAACAAAGATCGAGTCACGAGGGCCAAGGGACGAGGAAGAGAATATCTGCACTATCGACCACCTCATCACTTGGCCTTCGTCCTTTCATCCTGTGTGCCTAGTCCCTAGTCCCTAGTCCCTAGTCCCTTGTCCCTGAATTTAGGCCGGGTTTTTGTTTGCCCGTAACCCGTATTGCCGCTAAAATTGTCGGTTTTCCATGGCGGTCTTTGCTTCAGAGACTGCCTTTTGTTTTTTATCGGGATAGATAAACAACATGACAGATGCGCATTTGATGCAGAACTATGCCCCTTTACCCGTCTCCTTCGTTAAAGGCGAAGGCGCCTGGCTATGGGATAGCAGCGGCAAGAAATATCTGGACGCCTTAAGCGGCGTCGCGGTCTGCGGCCTGGGACACGCCCATCCGGCCATCGCCCGGGCGATCTGCGAACAGGCCGGGACCCTGGTCCATACCTCAAACTGGTATCACATTGCCCAGCAGGAAACCCTGGCGACGCGGCTTTGCGATCTGGCCGGCATGGATCGCGCCTTCTTCAGTAACTCGGGGGCCGAGGCGAATGAGGCCGCGATAAAACTGGTGCGACTGTATGGCCACAGTAAAAAAATACCAAACCCGGCCATTATCGTCATGGAGGGCAGCTTTCACGGCCGTACCCTGGCAACCCTGACGGCGACCGGCAATCGCAAGGTGCAGGCAGGATTTGAGCCGCTGGTGCAGGGTTTTGTGCGTGCCCCTTACAATGATCTGGAGGCGGTGGCGAATATTGCCCGCAACAACAGCAATGTCGTCGCCGTGATGGTTGAACCCATCACCGGTGAAGGCGGGATTGCGATTCCGGACGAAGATTACCTGCCAGGCCTGCGACAGATCTGTGATGAAAATGACTGGTTACTGATCCTGGATGAAATCCAGACCGGCATGGGACGTACCGGCAAGCTGTTCGCTTTTCAACACACTGATATTTATCCCGATATCATGACCCTGGCCAAAGGACTGGGTAACGGCGTACCCATTGGTGCCTGTCTTGCCAGGGGTAAAGCCGCTGAGCTGTTCAAACCCGGTAATCACGGTAGTACCTACGGCGGCAATCCACTGGTTTGCGCCGCGGCACTGGCCGTGCTTGATACGCTGGAACAAGACCGGCTCAGCGAACGCGCCACGCAACTCGGCAGCCGAATGTTTGATGGCCTGAAAGCCGCCCTGGGTGATCAGACCGGGGTGGTTGAGATCCGGGGCTGCGGTCTGATGCTGGCCATTGAACTGGATCGCCCGTGTGCTGAATTAATGCAACAGGCTCTGGATGCCGGTCTGCTGATTAATGTGACAGCCGGCCAGACAGTACGCTTGTTACCACCGCTCATCCTGAATGACGCGGAAGCTGAAATGATCGTGAATGGCGTCAGTCAACTCATCCAGCAATTTCTCAAGTAAACCCTGATCCCGCCAGAAGCCTAGGGAAACGATTATGACTCAACATTTTTTAACCTTACTGGACATCGACCCGGACAATCTGAATCGTCTTGTGCGTCGCGGGACGGAGCTGAAAGCCATGCAACAGGCCGGTGAACGCTATGAACCGCTGTACGGTAAGGTGCTGGGCATGATCTTCGACAAATCATCGACCCGGACCCGCGTCTCATTCGAGACCGGCATGGCGCAGTTTGGTGGGCACGCCATTTTTCTGTCTCCACGCGATACCCAGCTGGGACGCGGCGAACCGATCGAAGACAGCGCGCGGGTGCTGTCACGTATGGTCGATATGATCATGATTCGCACTTTTGCCCATGAAACAGTGGAACATTTCGCCACCCACTCCAGAGTTCCGGTGATCAATGCCCTCACGGACCTGTACCACCCCTGCCAGTTACTGGCCGATGTGCAAACGTTTATCGAGCACCGGGGTGATATCACGGGTAAAACCATCACCTGGATCGGTGACGGCAACAACATGTGTCACTCCTATATCAACGCCGCGCGGCAATTCGATTTTCACCTCCGCATCGCCACCCCCGTCGGTTACGAACCCAATCCTGACATCGTGCAAGCTGCCGGTGAACGTGTTTATCTCAGTCACAATCCCATGGAGGCTGCTCACGGCGCCGACATGGTAGCCACCGATGTCTGGGCCAGTATGGGCCAGGAACAGGAACAACAACAGCGGTTGAAAATCTTTTCCGCGTTTCAGGTCACACCGGCCTTGATGGCGGAAGCCAACAAGGATGCCCTGTTCACCCACTGCCTGCCAGCGCATCGCGGGGAAGAAGTCACGGCCGATGTGATAGATGGTCCCCAAAGTGTCGTCTGGGATGCGGCAGAAAACCGTCTGCACAGTCAGAAGGCGCTGCTGGAATTCCTGCAAAAGTAAAAATCATTCCCGTATCTTTCTGATGGCAATAGCAAGCGGCTGATCAGTCGACATGACTTGAAGCCGTCCCGGTATCAGGGCAGCATACTGAGAAAGTCTCTGTTATGATTCAGCCAGTACCTCAACACGCGTGATTGATCCCACAGATGGCTGCACTTCTCGAACTAAAAACCATTGAATGCCGATTACGCGGCCAGACCATCGTTGAAGATCTCAGCCTGCACATCAACAAGGGCGATCTGTTCTGTCTGCTGGGGCCAAGCGGTTGTGGTAAAACCACCGTGCTGCGTGCCATCGCCGGCTTCCAGCCACTGCATCACGGTGAAATACTGCTGCGTGAAAAACGGGTTTCCTACCCTGGCTATACCCTGGCGCCGGAGAAGCGCCGAATCGGTATGGTATTTCAGGACTACGCCCTGTTCCCCCATATGAATGTCTGCCACAACATCTGCTTCGGCCTGCGCGACAAGTCTAACCGGGAGAAGCAACGGATTGCGGAAGAAATGCTCGAAGTGGTCGGGATGTCCGCGATGGGAAAACGTTATATTCATGAGTTATCCGGCGGTCAGCAACAGCGTGTTGCTCTGGCCCGCGCCCTGGCACAGAAACCGGACCTGGTGTTACTGGATGAACCGTTTTCCAACCTGGACATCGAAATGCGCGAACGTCTGAGTTATGAAGTACGGCAGATTCTGAAACAACAACATACCACGGGCATCATGGTCACCCATGATCAGCATGAGGCTTTTGCCGTTGGTGACCATATTGGCGTGATGAACGAAGGGCGATTACTCCAGCGGGATACCGCCTATAACCTTTACCATTCACCGGAAAATCGCTTCATAGCGGATTTTATCGGCCAGGGAGTCTTCGTAAAGGGAACCCTGGTCAGTCATGATACGGTTGCAACCAGTATCGGGGTAATTCGCGGCGATCGTGCCTATGATTTACCAGAAGGCAGCGAAGTGGAATTGCTGCTGCGACCGGATGATATCGTCGTCGATCCGGAAGGTGACCTGCTCGGCAAGGTCACACAACGCGCTTTCAAGGGCGCTGAAATTCTATACACCCTGCAAGTCAAACCGGATCTGGAAGTCCTGTCGCTTATTCCCAGTCACCATGATTACCGCATCGGCGAGGAGGTCAGGCTCCGACTCGCGCCGGATCATATGGTGGCTTTCCCGGCGGCGGAATAATACTTGACCTAGGCGTTATCCTTGTTGCGTGCGTGGGCTTCAACCTGGTCCAGGCTCACATGCCGCACATCCTTGCCTTTCACCAGATAAATCACATATTCACAGATGTTACGTGCCCGGTCACCAATACGTTCCAGTGCCCGGGCTGACCACATGACATCCAGCACATTGGGAATCGCACGCGAGTCTTCCATCATATAAGTGATGAGTTCACGCAGAATACTTTCATATTCCCGATCCGCTTTGGCATCCTGTTTGGCAACCGCAATGGCCGCATTGGTGTCCATGCGGGCAAAAGCATCCAGAGCATCATGCAGCATGGTGCGAACATGTTCACCCAGATGAGTCATGCCGACCAGCATTTTGCTCTCGCCTCCGGTTTCGGCAAAATGCAACGCCATGCGTCCCACTCGTTCCGCTTCATCACCAATTCGTTCCAAATCGGTGATGGTTTTAATTACTGCAATAACCAGGCGCAAATCACCGGCAGCCGGTTGACGCCGTGCCAGGATCTGGACGCATTCTTCATCGATAGCCACTTCCATGGCATTGATTTTATAGTCATTGGTAATCACAACTTCCGCCAGTTCGGCATCAATATTACCCAGTGCCTTGACAGCATCAGCCAGTTGCTGCTCCACCAGGCCGCCCATGGCCATGACACGGTTACGAATATCTTCCAGTTCTTCATCAAACTGTTGAGAAATATGTTGTCCAAGCTTGTCCATTTTTAGACCTCGGTTTATGGCAATTTGGTAATTATTGCCGGTGCCTGTTCTTATTGTAGCTTATCAGCATCAGCCATAACGGCCGGTAATATAATCTTCTGTCTGTTTTTGTGACGGATTGGTAAACAAGGTATTGGTATCTGCATGCTCAACCATTTCACCCATGTACATAAATGCAGTGAAGTCCGAAACTCGTGCTGCCTGCTGCATGTTATGAGTTACAATCACGATTGTATATTTATCTTTCAATTCATAGATAAGTTCTTCAATCTTGAGGGTAGAGATGGGATCCAGTGCCGACGCCGGTTCATCCAACAGCAGAACTTCCGGTTCAACGGCAATGGCACGCGCGATCACCAGACGTTGTTGCTGACCACCTGATAAACCCAGCGCATTATCCTGTAAACGATCCTTGACCTCATCCCACAGAGCTGCACCTCGCAATGCTTTTTCGACGGTTTCATCGATTCGACGCTTGTCCTTAATCCCGAGAATGCGTAGCCCGTACGCCACATTCTCGTAAATGCTTTTCGGGAACGGATTGGGTTTCTGGAATACCATCCCCACACGGCGACGCAATTCAGCCACGTTCAGATGCTTGGAATGGATATCCTCACCATCGAGGGTAATTAACCCCTCGATGCGGACACTGTCCACCAGATCATTCATGCGATTAAAACAACGCAGCAGGGTTGATTTGCCACAACCACTGGGACCAATAAATGCGGTGACCCGATTCTTGGGAATTTCCATGTTGATCTTCTTCAGGGCCTGTTTCTCACCGTAATACAGGTCGAGATCAGAAACGTTAAGGGTGATTTCGATTTCACCTTCTTGTCCCATGGATTTGGTACGATCGAGATCACCAATGTTGATGGCATGGGTCCGTGCTGTGGAGGATTTCATCTTATCTTCCTGTGCTTGTGTCCCGTCTATAGTCATATTTCATTTCCTGCTTAATGCTCCAGCGAACGGTATTTTTCCCGCAAATGATTTCGAATATATATTGCTGCCAGGTTCAATAACACAATAACAATAATCAGCAGTAACGAGGTGGCATAAACCAGTGGGCGTGCGGCCTCAACATTGGGACTTTGAAAACCAACGTCGTAGATGTGAAAGCCCAGGTGCATAAATTTCCGTTCCAGGTGCAGGAAGGGGAAATTACCATCCAGCGGTAAAGATGGTGCCAGCTTGACCACACCCACAAGCATCAGTGGCGCCACTTCTCCGGCGGCGCGCGCGACAGCCAGAATCAGGCCTGTCATCATCGCCGGTGAAGCCATCGGTATCACGATTCGCCATAGCGTTTCCGCCTTGGTCGCGCCCAGGGCGAGACTACCCTCGCGAATGGCGCGGGGAATGCGTGCCAGACCTTCCTCCGTGGCCACAATCACGACCGGTAAGGTTAACAACGCCAGAGTCAAGGATGACCAGATAATACCGGGCGTACCAAATGTGGGTGCCGGCTGGGCTTCGGGGAAAAACAAGGCATCAATGTTGCCGCCCAGAAAATAGACAAAGAAACCCAGCCCGAACACACCGTAGACAATTGACGGCACACCTGCCAGGTTATTTACCGCAATGCGAATGACGCGGATTATTGGCCCCTGTTTGGCGTATTCCCGCAAATAAACAGCCGCAACCACACCAAATGGTGTCACCAGTACCGACATAATCAATACCATCATGACGGTACCAAATATCGCCGGGAAAATACCGCCTTCGGTATTTGCTTCGCGGGGTTCATCACTGATGAATTCCCAGATTTTTTTAAAATAAAATCCGAGTTTGGCAAATATTCCCATATTGTTTGGGTAGTATATGCGGACGACTTTTTCGAGCGGGATATCTTTCTGTGTGCCATCCATGGTTTCAACACGCATGCTGTCGCGCCGAATTTGTTGAAACAATACAGTCATTTTTTCGCGCTGGACATCGTATTCCTGTTGCAGCGTCTCACGTTCTTTTTCAATCTCGGCAAAGGCCTCAGGATCTTCTAATCCTTCCAGTTCCAGACCCCGTTGTTTGAGGCGCAACCGTTCCAGTCGATAATTAATACTGCCGATCTCGTGGATCTGGATACTGCGAATCTGGGCGAACAGATCCACCGCACGTTGCAGCCGCTCGGTTAACGCCTGCCTGGCAGATTCACCCTCGGCAATGACGTTACCGTTTTCACTGATGGATATAAGAAAACCATAAAAATTACCCCACTCCCGACGTTCGGCGACCAGGATATCCTCGGGGAATTTGATGTCTGATAAGAATGGAGCCAGTACCAGTTTGAAATCGGCCCCATAAACATCGCGGTTACCGACTTTGAGTAAATGCCGTTCAACCGGTTCTTCCGACTCGATTTTGTAACCACTATCACGCACGCGTGCAACGGGCACCGTCTCGGTACTGTCGATCGCACCAATCAGGCGAATTTCGGAGCCGTTGGCTTGCTTGTATTGCGCATCCATTACATCACTGGGCCAGAAATAACTCAGACCGCGTACGGTGATGAGTAGCAACAGCCCAAGCACCATGAGCAAACTGACACTCACCGCTCCGGCATTCAGCCAGATCCAGGGCGTTCCACTTTTAAACCATTTCGCCGTTCGATCTCGCATACTCATACCTACAAGCTGCTATAGCGTTTACGCAATCGTTGGCGCACTATCTCGGCCACGGTGTTAAAAATAAAGGTAAAGGTAAACAGCACCAGTGCGGCGAGGAACAACACCCGGTAGTGGGTACTCCCGACCTCGGACTCCGGCATTTCCACTGCGATATTGGCAGACAGGGTACGCATCCCCTGAAAGATACTGAAATCCATCACCGGGGTATTCCCCGTTGCCATCAGGACGATCATGGTTTCACCAACCGCACGCCCCAGACCAATCATGACTGCTGAAAAGATCCCGGGGCTGGCGGTCAGGATCACCACCCGCATCATGGTCTGCCAGGGTGTCGCGCCCAGTGCCAATGAGCCTTGTACCAGATGTTTGGGAACGGCAAAAATCGCATCTTCGGTAATTGAAAAGATCGTCGGTATGACCGCAAATCCCATCGCCAGTCCCACCACCACCGAGTTGCGTTGGTCATAATCGATGCCCAGTTCCTGACTCATCCAGATGCGCATATCACCATCAAACAAGGTGGCTTCAATCACCGGACTGAGTTGTACGCTGAGGAGGACCAGGAGAATGACGACGGGTAGCAACAAGGCCGCCTCCCAGCCATCCGGTACGCGGTGTCGGAATGTCGTCGGCAACATGTGCCAGCTCCAGGCCGCAAAGAAAAGCCCGAACGGGAGGATGAGCAACAAGGTAAAGACGCCGGGCAGATGACTCTCAATAAACGGTGCTAACCACAGACCTGCCAGGAAACCCAGAATAACTGTTGGCAGCGCCTCCATAATTTCAATCGTTGGCTTGACCACCTGACGCATGCGGGGTGACATGAAGTGGGCGGTAAAGATCGCCCCCATGATTGACAACGGTACGGCGATCAACATGGCATAGAATGCCGCCTTGAGGGTACCGAATGAAATCGGGATCAGGCTTAACTTGGGCTCAAAATCATTACTGGCTGAAGAGGACTGCCAGATATACTCGGGTTCTGCATAACTTTCATACCAGACCTTGCCCCACAGGGATGACCAGGATATTTCCGGGTATTCATTTTGAATCTGATAGAAATGCAGTTGTTCATCATCCTGAAGCAGCATGGCATCGGCACGCGGCCCGAGGCTGATACGTTTAATAGCCTGGTCCGAGATCGGTTCGACCAGCAGGGTACGGTGTGCGGTGGAATGGAATATGCCTACCTGACCAGTTGTATCGACCGCAGCGAAACCCTTGCGCGACTGCTCAGAGGTGATGGCGTTGACCGGCATGGTAAATTCATCGAATGCCCGGATCCTGGTCAGGACTCGCTTGCCTCCAGCGTCACGCACCGGAAACCACTGGCTGACAACCCCATCAGAGGTACCGGCTAACAGGGATATGTCGCCTACAAGAAAAGAAAGTGACGTTAGCAGGGTCCGACCATCAAGCAATGAAAGATGTTGAATCAGTTCCGGGCCATCCTCCCAGTCACTGATGTCATAAAAGCTGAGATCGCCACTCTGTCTGGCGACGTACAGATCCCGTTGCTGTTTGTCCAGTAACAGAAAGCTGACGGCTTCCAGTGGATGAGGCACTTCTGAGCGTGTCTCTTCCCAGGTGACCGTGTCCTCCAGCAAATTTTCTTCCTTGACCTGATGGAGAAGAAGAATGCGTTGCTCGGCTGTCACCGTCGCAAAGGTCAGTTGCTCTTCGTCCGCCTGGACTGCAAGCTGGAGCAAGGCTGCACCCTCTTCATCCACCACCTTCGGTTCCGTTCCGAAGGGATATTCAATGACGGGGGTAATCAACGCCTGCAGTCGCGTGCCCGCTGCAACCGGCTGCTGGCCATTTGGGTAGGAAATACGATACTGATGACGGAAGACCAGCGCCTGACCATTCGACAATCCAACGGCCAGAATCCCTTTCGCCGGATCTGAATGGGCCAGACTGGTAATTTTCGCTTCGGCGGGCAGCGGCAGTACAACTTCCTTGATGGGTGTGCCTGTACTGGTCTTAAAGAAGAGGACTTTGCCACCCTGATCGACCTGCATCCCCACTTCAGCCTGTTCTTCCATGGCGTAAAACAGCGCCTTGTCCTGTTCTGGCAGGGTATAGCTGGCGACTTTCCGAATCTCTGCCCCTTCAAACATCGGGATGACGACATAGAGCAGGTATACAAAGATCAAAATAATCGCCACGATGACGCTGATGCCACCGATCCCGACCGCATGGCGGGCCACATGATCTTTCAACATGCGCCAGCGCATTAGCAAATCGGATTTAGCGGTCTCGCTCATAAGTGATGGATTCCGGCAGTTGCAAGCAGGTCGGCTGCGAAGAATATACCTGATATATGACAGAAATGTGACAGTCAACCGGCTGGCCAGCCAGGAGTCACACCTGAAGTTTAGAGTTAGTCGTCAGTCATAAATCAATGGCTTATCATTCCTGTGTTGCCATCCCTGGCTGATATCGAACGTTATCCCTGCTTCCTTTTGCTCGATATGACAACTTTATCTGGCAAATATGACAATTTGATGAACATAGAAAATCAACAAATTCAAATAAAAAAACCCCGCCGAAGCGGGGTTTCAATGGGGGACGATCTGGTGTTCTTGTTCAGCTTACTGCAACTTGGCCAGTTCCTTTTCAGCCACGCTGGCAGGCAGCGGAATGTAACCGTCCTTGACTACAACTTCCTGACCTACCTTGGAAAGAACCATCTTGATGAATTCAAGTTCCAGCGGTGGCAGCGGTTTGTTGGGATGCTTGTTGACGTAAACGTACAGGAAACGCGCCAACGGGTATTTGCCTGCAATCGCGTTGTCATTGGTCGCTTCCACGAACGGCTTGCCTTCTTTCTTGGTCAGAGGCACCGCTTTCACACCAGAGGTTTTGTAACCGATACCGGAGTATCCAATACCATTTAAAGAAGCGGTGACTGACTGTACGACAGAGGCGGAACCCGGCTGTTCGTTAACGGCACTCTTGTAATCACCCTTACAGAGAGCTTTTTTCTTGAAGTAGCCATAGGTGCCGGAAACAGAGTTACGACCGTACAACTGGATCTTGCGGTCTTTCCAGGCACCGGTCAGACCCAGATCACCCCAGGTAGTTATGTCTTTATCAAAACCACACTTGCGGGTAGAAGAGAAGATGGCATCAACCTGCGGAATGGTCATACCCTTGATTGGGTTGTCCTTGTTGACATAAACCGCCAGCGCATCCAGAGCAACGCGAATGGGAGTTGGCTTGTAACCGAATTTTTCTTCGAACTTCTGCAATTCCTTGTCTTTCATCTTGCGGCTCATCGGCCCCAGGTTGGAAGTTCCTTCGGTCAGTGCAGGCGGTGCAGTAGAAGAACCGGCAGCCTGGATCTGGATATTAACGTTCGGGTAAACGCGCTTGTATTCTTCGGCCCACAGGGTCATCAGATTGGCAAGCGTATCGGAACCAACGCTGCTGAGGTTACCAGCAACACCACTGGTACGCTGGTATTCATGCAGATTGGCGTCCACCTTGCCTGCCATGGCCTGGCTGCTTACCGCTGCCGACAGACCAAGTACTGAGGCCATGATAAGTTTTTTGTTGAACATTTGGTTTGTCTCCTCAAAGGATATATTTTAAATCGTGCACAGACTGTAAAGTTTATCTGTGACAGACAAATGAACTGATTGTGACAGTTTTATTACGTCACGATGTCGCGAAGATGGAATTGTTATTGCGTCAGGCTGTACCGGTACTCTTGGCGTTGTCTAGCTTTTTGTACACCGCCAGTTGGGCAGGGAAATCACAAATGAAACGGCTGCCTCTCCCTAACTCGCTTTCGATGCGAAGCCGACCATGATTCTGTTGCATGGCATGTTTGACAATCGCCAGGCCAAGGCCGGAACCGCCGGTCGCCCGCGAACGGGCCACATCTACTCGATAGAACCGTTCCGTTAGACGGGATAAATGCTGTTTGGCTATCCCGATACCGGTGTCCTCAATCTCAAAATGAACGCCTGCGTCATCCCCATACCAACGGATCGTAATCCGACCTTTTTCCGGTGTGTAGTTGACCGCATTGACCACAAGGTTGGTAAAAATGCTGTCCAGTTCCTTGGGGTTACCCCGGAGATGCGCTTTTTCGTCTACTTCCAGTTCAATCTTGTGGTGCTTATCACCACTTAACACTTCCGCCTGCTCGCGCAGGCTGGCAAGCATCTGGGGGACGTTCACAACTTCCTGCTTGATGGTGCCGGGATTGTTTTCCAGATTTGACAACAGCATGAGATCCTCGGTGAGATGCTGCATCCGCCGGGTCTGCTGGGACATCAGTTTCAGGGCATGCTGCAAACTCGCCTCATCCGGGGTATGTTCCAACAGATTCTCAACGTAACCACTGAGAACGGTGAGGGGGGTGCGCAACTCGTGGGAGATATTGGCGACGAAATCCCGCCGCATTTGCTCCACCTGCTGAATCAGTGTGACATCCCGGATGGTCACCAGGCTTTGCTTTTTTCCATAGGGAATGATGCGGATATTCAGCATAACCTGATCATCAAGCGGTGAGGGAATCACCACATCCCGCTGTTCGATCTCACCCCGAACATAAGCATTGAAGCGGGGATGCCGAATCAGGTTACCCATCCGTTGCCCCACATCATGGGGATACTTGAGGTTCAGCAGGTTCTGGGCAGCGGTATTCCACCATTCGATATCACCCTGCTCACGCAAAACAATAACCCCGTAGGGTAAGGCCGCGGTCGTTTCGCGAAAGCGGTTCAGGAATTTGACCAGGCGTTTATTCCGCTTGCGACTTCGCTGCTGAAGGCGATATATCCCGTTGAACATTGCGCCCCAGAGTCCAGCAGCCTGGGGAGGATCGGATTTCTTTCCCTTATGGAGCCAGGTTTCAAGCCGCTTCAGGTTATAGAAATACCAGCCCAGATAACCGAGCGTATAGAGGAAAAGCAATAGCGCAAGTTGGCCAAACGCAATCCCGAAAATGACCACCAAGACACCAATCCAGAGGAACTGTGACAGCTCTTTGAGCCAGGTATTTTGCATTCAAACTCAGATCTGTTTGGAAAACCGGTAACCAGCGCCCCGTACGGTCTGGACATGGCGGTCATAGCCATACGGCTCCAGTGCCTTGCGCAAGCGGCGAATGTGCACATCGACGGTGCGATCCTCAATATAGACATTATCGCCCCAGACCTGATCTAGCAACTGATCCCGACTGTAGACCCGCTCCGGGTGGGTCATGAAGAAATTCAGTAGCCGAAATTCGGTGGGACCGAGATCCATCAGCTTGCCATTGATACGTAACCGGTGCCCGGCTGTATCCAGTTCCAAGCCATTGATTTCTATAACTTCATCTACCGATTGTGGCTGACTGCGTCGTAGAATGGCCTTGACCCGCGCCAGCAATTCCTGGGTCGAAAATGGCTTGGTGACATAATCATCAATTCCCGCTTCGAACCCCTTCAATTTGCTCTCTTCCTCACCCCGCGCTGTGAGCATAATCACCGGTAAATCGCGCGTCGCCTCCTCCTGGCGCAGACGACGGGCAAATTCCACCCCGCTGATGCCGGGTAACATCCAGTCAAGCAAAATCAGGTCCGGTTTTTCGGCCAGTTTCTCCACGGCCTCGCGCGTATCTGCTGCCTCGATCACCGCATAACCACCCCGATGCAGGGTAAAACTCAACATATCCCGAATCGCGGCTTCGTCTTCGACCACCAAAATTGTCTTTGCTGCACTTGCTGTCATACGGGAATTCTCTGTTACCATATTATGTCATTCACATTACAACGTGGTTCTCTAAAGTATTGCCGTCGAATTACACTCAATCAATATGACAACGATATGACACCGGCGCGCTTCTCTTTAAGAAGGTAGCTGAACCCCGGAAATGTGAATCAGGGCGCACCCTGAAAAGGCTGCCGGGGTTTCTTCCAGTCCATACCTTTATATAGAATGGGGTGCAATCTTATAAATCACAATAACCGTGGGACGATGTCGTGAAGAAACTTTCCCTTTTCATCAGCGTACTGATGCTACCCATCCTGGTGCAGGCGCAAAATGTCCAATATGTCAGTGATCAACTGATCATCACCATGCGTACGGGACAGGGCAGCCAGTATCAGATCTTAAAAACCTTGCCCAGTGGCACCCGACTGGAAGTCCTGGAAACCAATGATGACACCGGGTATGCCAAGGTCCGCATTGCTGATGGGACGGAAGGCTGGGTACTGACCCGTTTTCTCAGCCTGGAACCGATTGCCAGGGAAAAACTGGCGGCTGCCCAGAGCAAACTGCAACGCATCAGCGAACAAAACCGGGTCCTCAAGGAAGAACTGGCAACCCTGAAACAGAACCACACTGAATTAGAAGCGGAGCGAGATACGCTCTTGGGGCAAAGCAAAGCTGCCAAGTCCGAAATGGAACGTTTGAGTCAGGTCGCCGCGCAACCCATTCAGCTCGACAAACAAAACCGGGAACTCAAACAGCAAAACGTGTCACTGGAGAAGGAACTGCAGTTGATACAACAGGAAAACCAGGTTCTCAAGGAACGATCCCAACGCGAATGGTTTATTGCTGGTGCCGGGGTATTGCTGGGCGGTATGTTACTCGGGCTGATCCTCCCCAAACTCCGCTGGCGCAGAAAAAGCAACTGGTAATAGCCAGATTTATCCTGCATCACAAAACCGGGCTGGTACTAATGCCCGGTTTTTTTGTGGCCGAGTCATCCCGGGTGTGATTTTTCATCCCGCTCCTGTCATACTAGTGGCTTGATTTACTTGATCAAATTATGACCATACACTAATGGGCAAACAACAAACACCAGATTTTGTTCGCTGGTTCAGGAACTCATCGCCGTATATCAACGCCTTTCGGAACCGCACTTTTGTGGTTGCCTTTGGCGGGGAAATGCTGGCCGATGCCCAGTTTGCCCCGCTGGTACACGATCTGGTCCTGCTGAATAGCCTGGGAGTCAGGCTGGTGCTGGTACATGGCACCCGGCCTCAGATCGAAGCCTGTCTGCAACAACGTCATGCCGACTTCCAGTATGTCCACGGTCTGCGCGTCACTGATGATACGGCGCTTGAATGTGTTAAACAGGCTGCCGGCAGCGTGCGGGTGGATATTGAAGCCCTGCTTTCCATGGGCCTGACCAATTCTCCCATGGCCAGTGCCCGTATTCGTGTGGTTTCTGGAAATTTTGTCACCGCCCAGCCACTTGGTGTTCGACACGGCGTCGATTACTGTCATACCGGTGAGGTACGGCGAATCGACAGCCAGGCCATCCATCGTCATCTTGATGAAGCTGCGCTCGTCTTGCTGTCGCCAATTGGCTATTCGCCAACCGGCGAGATGTTTAATTTGAGCGCCCATGATGTGGCCACGGCCACGGCAATCCAGTTACAGGCAGATAAACTGATTTATCTGATCGACGGTAAAGGTATCACCGATAATCGTAACCGCCTGTTACAGGAACTGACCCTGCAACAGGCCGAAGATCTTTTGGCGGGAAAACATAAACTCAATGAAGACGCCGCCAATAGCCTGGCCAGTGCGGTGAGTGCCTGTCGGCATGATGTCCCGCGGGTCCATATCCTGGATCGCCATATCGACGGAGCGCTATTGCTGGAATTATTCACCCGGGATGGTTGCGGCAGCCTGGTCATGCAGGATCCTTTCGAAGACACACGGCAGGCCCGGTTGAAAGACATCGGCGGTATTCTTGAACTGATCGCGCCACTGGAAAAAGAGGAAGTACTGGTGCGACGATCGCGTGAACGTCTGGAAATGGAAATCGATCATTTCACTGTGGTGGAACGCGACGGCATGATTATCGCCTGCGCTGCGCTTTATCCGTTTATCGATGAAAAGATCAGTGAACTGGCCTGTCTCGCAGTGCACTCCGATTATCGCAAACATGGTCGGGGCGATGCCCTGTTAAAATACATTGAACGGCAATCGCGGCAGCTTGGTATTCAACAACTGTTTGTACTTACCACTCGTACCGCACACTGGTTCCGGGAACGCGGTTTCAAGGCGGGCAGCATCGATAAACTGCCGATCAAACGGCGGGCGTTATACAATTACCAGCGCAATTCCAAAGTCTTCGTCAAGGACATTACCTGATGAATGCAGTGGTCGCGGCAAACTCAACCGAAACCCGAAACATTCGTCCTTTTTTGAAGTGGGCTGGTAACAAATACCGGATTATTAATCGCATCAAGCGTCTCTTGCCGCATGGCTCGCGATTGATCGAACCCTTCACCGGCTCCGGCGCGGTCTTTCTCAATACCGAGTTTGAGCGTTACGTGTTGAATGACAATAATCCGGACTTGATTAACCTCTACGGTTTTATCCAACAGGAAGGCATACCGTTTATTCGCTACTGCAAGCGTTATTTTAATGGCAACTACAATAATCCCGAGAGCTACTATCTGTTACGTGAGCGCTTCAACCATTGTGGTAACGCCCGGCAAAAAGCTGCCCTGTTCGTCTACCTGAACCGGCATGGCTACAACGGTTTGTGCCGCTACAATGCGAAGGGTGGCTACAACGTACCTTTTGGTCGTTATCAGCGTCCCTATTTCCCGCAAAAGGAAATGTTGGCTTTTCATCATAAGGCACAACGTGCTGATCTAGTCGTGGGTTCCTTTGAAGCCGCCTTTGCCAATACCCGTCAGGGTGATGTGATTTATTGCGATCCACCCTACGTTCCCTTGTCCGACTCGGCCAATTTTACCAGTTACAGTGCCGGCGGCTTCGATCTCGACAAGCAACAACATCTTGCCCAACTTGCTTTAGCAGCAGCAAACCGGGGTATTCCGGTTCTCATATCCAACCATCATACTCGTTTCACCGAGCGGGCTTACCAGGCCGCAACCCAACGCCAGACTTTCCAGGTCCAGCGTTATATCAGTTGTAACGGCGAGAAGCGGGAAAATGCTGGAGAAGTACTGGCCCTGTTTCTCTGATAATTTGTCTCACCGGCCATCACAATCGACCAAGAGACGATGATAATCAGCTATTTAAACGATCATTTGTCTGTACCTACTTCAGCAAAGTAGTATTTTTTTATCTTTCCGAAAATAACTGACAAATAAGCATTACCTCAGGAATTACCTTAAAGCTTCGACACCGAATGCCGATGTATTCATCAGGCATGAAACGCCAGACTATGTGTAGTTATGTTGGTTTAGAAAATGGCGCAGTACGAGAATAATAAAAACACCATCCTGATTATCGAAAAAGACGCTCACACCGCCTACCTGCTCGACTATATGCTGAAGCGTGAAGGCTATGAGGTAATCAGCACCACCAGTTGCGAGTCTGCCGGCCACATGATGCGACAAATGACAGCGCCTGCAGTGATATTTCTTGATATGGAGTTGTCTGCCGCGAATAATTATGCGTTTCTTCGCACCCTGCGGAGTATACCGGGCTGGCACATTACGCCCGTTTTACTTCTGGCAGAATACTACGCTATCAAAGATGTTGATCTGGCACTTGAAGCCGGTGCCAATGATTATATTGTGCAACCATTTAATCCGGCCGAATTGCAATTTCAAATCCAACGTCATTGCCACTGAGTAGCTGACAAAAGTCGACACCGCCTTAAAAAACAACCATCCTGTTGTCAGTTTTCCAGCTAGATCTCATTGTCTGGTGGCACCACCTTCAGCACTTCCTCCACGGTGGTCAGGCCCACGGCAATTTTTTTCGCCCCGGCAATGCGCAGTTGCGTCATCCCTTCCTTGATACCGGCCTTGCGAATGGCAATGGCATCACTGTCCTGTTGAATATTCTCTCGCAGCGTGGGTGTCATTTTCAGCATTTCATACAGCCCGGTTCGCCCCAGGTAACCGGTGTTACGGCATTCATCACAGCCTACCGGTTGATAGAAACGGGCGTCCCCGTTCAACTTCCATGGTGCAGTCAACGCGGCCCAGACATCAGCGTCCACTTCGCCCGGTTGTTTGCAATGCGGACACAAGGTACGGGTCAGGCGTTGGGCCATGACACCCAGCAAGGTGGCATTGATCAAATAAGAAGGGATCCCAATTTCCCGTAAGCGTGGTATGGCCGAGGCGGAATCGTTGGTATGCAGGGTCGATAACACCAGATGACCGGTCAGTGCCGCCTGGATTGCCATCTCAGCAGTTTCCCGATCCCGGATCTCCCCCACCATGATGATATCCGGGTCCTGTCGCAATAAGGTGCGAATCCCGGCAGCAAAATTCACGCCGATATTATGTTGCACCTGCATCTGGTTGAAGTCGGAGACCACCATTTCAATGGGATCTTCCACCGTACAGACGTTCACTTCCGGTTTGGCCAGTTGCCGGAGGGTGGAATACAAGGTCGTGGTCTTGCCTGAACCGGTAGGACCGGTAACCAGAATGATGCCATGCGGCTGGGTCACCATCTGGTTCCAGCTGGCGATCTCTCTTTCACCGAATCCCAGCGCAGCAAAGTCCTTCACCAGGACTTCCGGATTGAAAATACGCAGGACCAGTTTTTCGCCGAAGGCCGTCGGCATAGTCGACAGGCGCAGCTCGATTTCATCCCCGGTGTGCATCTTGGTTTTGATACGACCGTCCTGGGGACGGCGTTTCTCCACCACGTCCATGCGGCCCAGCACCTTGATGCGGCTGGTAACCGCGGTCATTACCGGCGCCGGCATGTCATAGACGTGCTGCAACACGCCATCAATCCGGAAACGAATATTGCCCTTGTCGCGACGGGGTTCCATATGGATGTCACTGGCACGTTGATCGAAGGCATACTGCAACAACCAGTCGACGATTTGCACAATGTCCTGATCATTGGCATCCAGCCGACCGGACTTGCCCAGTTCCACCAGTTGCTCAAAGTTGCTGATGCCGGGAATGGCCTGATCTTCCTTGCCCGACGTGGCGCGACGAATGGAATGACTGACACTGTAAAACTCGTCCAGATAACGCGCCAGATCGACCGGGTTGGTAATGACCCGTTCAATCTGCAGGCCGGTAATATGGGCCAATTCAGCTTCCCACTCACGCGCAAAAGGTTCGGCCGTGGCAATCACGACCTTGTGAGAGTTCACCTGCACCGGCAGGATTTTGTATCGACTCGCGTAGGCATGCGAGGTCACGGCCGTAACCGCGGTGACATCCACTTTCAGCGGATCAATACGGAAATAAGGCAGGTCGGCCTTGTTGGCCAGCCATTGGGTCAATGTTTCCAGCGTCAGGGTATTCCCGGGTCGCTGCTGATCCGGCCATTCCTGTTGGGCCAGCATGACCAGGGGGTGAATCTCCAGCTTGTTGCTGCGTGCCGGGATCAGAAACTGATCCGCCAGTTCTCTGGCAAGCCGGCCGTCCGCTACCAGGTCCTTGACCACCTCGTGCAGACTCAGATGACAACCGTGAGCATTGGATTTGATTTGGGTTTGCATACGTTTAACGATGTCTCAGGTTATTTACCGGCGCGCACCAGCCCACCCATGCCGGCATTTTCCAGTGTGTTGTTGAGATAACTTCGAATACTGTGGACATCTTCCATCATCAGCACATCACTCAGAATTTCCATCGCCCGATCCTGGGTAATATTGCGAATCACCCATTTCACCCGCGCCAGGCTGGAAACGTTCATACTCAAACTGTGAATCCCCATGCCAACCAGCAGAATGGCCGCCGCCGGATCACCTGCCATTTCACCACAGACACTCACCGGTTTGTTGTGAACTCGCGCACTTTCGACCACTTGCAACATGGCCCGAATCACTGACGGATGCAGTGAATCGTAGAGTTCCGCCACCCGGGCATTATTGCGATCCACCGCGAGTAAATACTGGGTCAGATCATTGGTCCCAATGGAAAGGAAATCCACCCGCCGCGACAGACTGCCCGCCTGGTACACCGCGGAAGGGACCTCGATCATGACGCCCACCCGGGGCATGGCCACATCGACTCCGTCCTCCAGTAATTCTTCATAGGCCTGATGTACCAGGGCCAGAGCGTCATGCAATTCCGAGACATCACTGATCATCGGCAGCAGGATGTTGAGATTATTCAACCCCACACTGGCGCGCATCATGGCCCGGACCTGGACCAGAAAAATTTCAGGATGATCCAGGGTAATACGAATGCCGCGCCAGCCAAGAAAAGGATTGTCTTCCTGGATCGGGAAATATGGCAGGGCCTTGTCGCCTCCCACATCCAGCGTGCGCAAAACCACCGGCCGGGGCGCAAACGCCTCCAGCACCTGGCGATAAATATCGTGCTGCTCGGCTTCACCGGGGAAACGTTGTCGCACCATGAACGGAAATTCGGTCCGATACAGACCGATCCCTTCGGCGCCGCTTTTGCGGGTCGGCGTGAGATCGGAAAGCAGCCCGGTGTTCACATACAGAGCGACATGTTGGCCATCCTGGGTCTCGGAAGGCAGGTCCTTCAGCGCCAGTAATTCTTCAGACAGGGCCGTTTCTTCCGCGACCAGGCGTTCATATTCCTTCCGCACCGCTTCGGGCGGGGAAATATAAACCCGGCCGGAATAGCCATCGGCCACGACATCAGCGCCGTCGATCCGGCCAACCGGTAAATCCGTAGCGCCCATGACGGCAGGGATGCCGAGGGCCCGCGCCAGAATCGCGACATGCGAGGTGCGTGAGCCCCGCACTGAAATCACCCCGCAAAGGTGTTCCGGTGGCACCTCGGCGAGCATTGAGGCGGTAATTTCCTCACCTACCAATACGGTTCTGGGCGGGAATTCACCTGTAGCCTGTTCGTTTTGCTGTAAATACATCAGCACACGGCGACCCAGATCCCGGATGTCCTCCACCCGTTCACGCAGATAGGCATCTTCCATCTGGTTAAACACTTCTTCGTGTTCTTCAATCGTTTCCCGCAAGGCACCGGGGGCCCAGTTCCCTGCCTCGATCCGATCCCGGGTTATGCCGGTAAAGGATTCGCTGTCGAGCATCAGGGAATAGACATCAAACAGGGCGCGCTCTTCCGCCGGCAGCTTTGAATGCAGCCGCTCACCCAGTTCTTTCATATCTTTTTTTACCGCATTGATGGCCGTATTGAAGGCGATAATTTCATCCGTGGTATTTTCGACCCGCCGGTTGGGAATGGCATGAATATCGGCAAACGGGTACATCACCCGCATGGTCCCGATGGCGATACCGGGTGCGCCGGGTTGGCCGGAAATCGTCCGACTGTGATCATCGGCCGGTAACTTGTTATCGAGGGCAAGCAAGCCGCCACTGACTTCGGCGTGGGCGATCGCTCCGGCCAACTGCGCGGCCATGGTAATCAGCAGGGTTTCGCTGTCCTCGTCAAACTGGGTCTGGGCATAACGCTGGACCACCAACACCCCGACCACATCCCGGTGATGAATGATGGGAACCCCCAGAAAGGAATGAAAGTGTTCTTCCCCGGTAATGGGAAAATAGCGATAGCGGGGATGGGATGGCGCATCATCGAGATTCAGGGGTTCTGCCCGTTGGGCCACCAGGCCCACCAGACCTTCCCCGGCACCGAGACGAACCTGCCCCACGGCCTCGGGCTTCAGCCCTTCAGTCGCCATCAGCACGTATTGATTGGTATTGGTATCTTCCAGATAGACCGAGCAGACGTCAGCATCGATAATATGCTTGATTCGCTGCACGATGATCGCCAGCGCCTGCTCGAGATTTCGAGCGACATTCACTTCCTGAATGAGACGGCGCAGTGTATCGAGCATATTCTATTGTGGGCGGCAGCACCCGCACTGCCCGGGACCGAAACGGGCCGCAGCGTAGTGACTTGATCGTATCCCCCTCAAGACAATTGTTGCTGGATTAGTGGCATCAGTTCATCCAGCGCACGCTGATAAACACGGCGTTTGAATGACACCACTTCGTTGACCGGCGCTTCATGGTCCACCCAGCGCCAATGGTCGAATTCGGGTTTTTCACTGGCATCCAGGCGCACCCGCTCTTCCTGACTGATGAGTTTCAACAGGAACCAGCGCTGCTTCTGGCCGATGCATAACGGTCTGCGGCGCCGGTGCACATAGCGCTTGGGCAGGCGGTAGCGTAACCAATCCCGGGTCCAGCCGATAAGTTCCACATCTTCCGGTGCTAATCCCACTTCTTCCGCCAGTTCGCGATACAGGGCCTGTTCCGGCGTCTCATGCGCACGGATGCCACCCTGGGGAAACTGCCAGGAATTTTCACCGATGCGCCGCGCCCAAAACAGCTTGCCCCGGGGATTCACCAGAATAATGCCTACGTTGTGCCGGTAACCTTCCCTATCAATCACTTGCGATTTCCTCTTCGCTTAGATTCTTCAGATTGTTTCACACTCGCTAATGGACGGCAAATGGCTTCATGCCCGCCGGGCGTGGCACAATGACCCATCGAATTAGTCTTAACATATTGATTTTAAAAATAATATATCACGCGAGGTGATTTTTGGTTATGCTATGTCTTTTGACCCTCAAGCTGAAGGACCCAACGTGCAACTGGCGATTTTTGACCTGGATAACACCCTGCTGGCCGGTGATAGTGACTATCTGTGGGGCAAGTTTCTGGCCGGGCAAGGCATCGTCGATGCGGATTTCTACGAGAAGGAAAACCAGCGCTTCTACGAAGAATACAAGGCGGGCCAGCTGGATATCTTCGAGTTTCTGACGTTCAGTCTGAAACCGCTGACCGAACATCCCCCGGAAACACTCACCGCGCTGCACCAGGAGTTCATGCAGGCGTGCATCCGGCCCATTATTACCCCTGCGGCCCGTCACCTGCTCGCGCGGCACCGGGACAACGGAGACATTCTCTTGATTATCACCGCGACCAATCGCTTTATCACCGCCCCGATTGCCGAGGAACTTGGCGTCGTACACTTGCTGGCCACCGATCCGGAGATGCAAAACGGCCGGTATACCGGTCGGGTCGAGGGCACACCCTGTTTCCGTGAAGGTAAAGTGGAGCGCCTGCATGACTGGCTCAAACAGACGGGATACAACCTCGCCAACAGCTGGTTTTATAGCGACTCCCACAATGATTTGCCCTTACTGGAAATGGTGACCCACCCCGTCGCGGTCGATCCCGACGAAACCCTGGCTGATCATGCTGAAGCGAAGGGTTGGCCTGTCATTTCCTTGCGTGAGGAGTGAGTGATCGCTAACCAACGTCAGTATCAGCCGGGCCCCGCCAGTCTTCATCGCGCCCGGGTGATTTTACCGCTGTTATTGGTGGTCACCATTTTCAGCCTGATCATTGCCCTGTTGACCGGCAGTGTACCCATCCATCTGGCTGACCTGTGGAACGCACTGACGGATCCCCAGCCCGGCCTGCATCGCAGCCTGATTCTGGAACTGCGCCTCCCCCGTGCACTCAGTGCTTTCGCCACCGGGGGCTTGCTGTCACTGGCCGGCGCCCTGATGCAGGTGCTGGTACGAAATCCGCTGGCGGATCCCTACGTTCTGGGGATATCCGGTGGTGCCGCCGTGGCCGCCCTGCTCGGTCTGCTGCTGGGCGTGAGCGGCACCTGGCTGACGGGCAGTGCTTTTGCCGGCGCCCTCCTCGCCATGGCCCTGGTGTTCGGACTGGCAAGGGGACAGGGCAGCTGGACGCCGACGCGGCTGCTTCTCACCGGCGTGGTACTGGCAGCAGGCTGGGGCGCGTTGATCAGTTTTATCCTGGTCACCAGTCCGGATGCCAATATTCGCAGCATGCTGTTCTGGTTGATGGGCGATCTGGGTTTTGTCCAGACGCCGTTACCCGCCCTGCTGATGTTACTGCTGGGTCTGGTCGCATGCTGGCCCCTCGGAAGGGACCTGAATGTCCTGATCCGGGGCGAGCTTCAGGCCGG